>JANQRM010000388.1 GCA_028284565.1 Anaerolineae bacterium
GACTTGTTCTTTAAGGCATTGGGTGAGAATGTCGTAGGGCATGGCGATTTTGTGGGCATTCGTCAAGACGCGATGTGGAATGTCCCTGAGCCAGAGTTAGGCTTGGTGTTGAATCCGGCGATGGAGATGGTCGGGTTTACGATTGGCAATGACATGAGCAGTCGGGATATTGAAGGGGCGAATCCACTGTATCTACCGCAAGCAAAAGTGTATACGGCTTCGTGTGCGATTGGTCCAAGTATCCTGCTGAATCCCACAAACGAATGGCTGGATACGACAATTCGATTGTCGATTGCGCGTGAAGGAGCAGTAATTTTTTCAGATGAAATTCATACTTCGCGCATCAAACGGACGATTCAAGAGTTGATTGATTATCTTGGGCGGAGTAATCACTTTCCGAATGGGGTGGTGTTGCTGACGGGGACTGGGATTGTGCCACCGAGCGATTTTACGTTGCAAGCTGATGATGTGGTGGCGATTACGATTGATGGTATAGGAACTTTAGAGAATACGGTTAAGGTTGTGTAATTATGTCGTTTGAAGTCGACATGGCAGAAGTGACGCTTCCTGAGTTTGGTGTGCCGACGGTTGAGCCAGTTGTTCCAGCTGACACTTATGAACAGCGATTGCAACAGGCGATGGAAATCGCAGAATTGCATGACCTTGATGCACTAGTGGTGTATGGAGACCGTGAGCATTCGGCGAATCTAGCGTATCTAACCAATTATGACCCACGTTTTGAAGAAGCTTTGCTAATCCTTGTGCCATCTCGTAAGCCAACCTTGTTGGTGGGAAATGAAGGGCTGGCATATTCTGAGGTAAGTCCGCTTGATTTAGAGCGGGTACTGTATCAGAGTTTTAGTTTGCCGGGACAGCCGCGAGGGGACAGTCTGCCATTAGAGACTATATTGCGTGAAGCAGGAATTGGGAAAGGACAACGAATCGGTGTTGTCGGTTGGAAGTATTTTGATGCGCGAGAAGCAGATAATTATCAGCAGTGGATTGAGATACCTGCTTTCATTATCGAAACATTGACCCAAATCGTCGGCAATAGAACTTCTATTCAAAATGCAACGGAACTGTTTATGAGTTCAAAAGATGGGTTGCGGATTACAAATGATGTTGCCCAATTGGCGGCGTTTGAGTTTGCGGCGACCCATACTTCTCAATCGGTGCGGAATGTATTGTTTGGCATTCGAGCTGGGATGACGGAATATGATGTGGTGCGGTTAATGCAATTGAATGGTATGCCATTATCTGCTCATTTGATGTTGTCGAGTGGGGAACGTGCATCAAGAGGCTTGTCAAGTCCGTCGATGCGGGTGGTGGAACAGGGTGATCCGATTTTTATGGCGTATGGTGTGTGGGGTGCGTTGAATGCACGAGGTGGGTTTGTTGTGCATGATGCAACTGAATTACCAGCGAATATTCGAGATTATGTTGATAAACTAGTGAAGCCTTATTTTCGTGCAATTGTGGAATGGTATGAAGCGGTTGGGATTGGGGTGACAGGTAGCGAACTGTATGAGATTGTACATCAGTATCTTGGCGACGCCTTCTTTGGCATTGGGTTAAATCCGGGACATCTGATTCATTTGGATGAGTGGGTGAATTCACCGATTTATCAAGATTCAAACATTCAGTTGCAGTCGGGCATGGTGCTCCAAGTGGATGTGATTCCGGTGACACATTCGCCTTATTTCACGACGAATATTGAAGATGGGATTGCATTGGCAGATGAGACCCTTCGCCATCAATTTGCTACAAACTATCCTGAAGCATGGGGACGTATCCAACAGCGTCGAGCTTTTATGGACACGGTGTTAGGGATTCGATTGAAACCAGAAGTGTTACCTTTTTCCAATATCCCGGCTTATTTGCCTCCGTTTTGGTTGTTCCCTGAAAAAGTCATGCGAGTTAAGCACTGATTATGAAAATCACAGCAATTGAGAGTTTACAGTGGGCAGAATACCCACGTTTGATGGTGGTGCGGGTGCATACTGATAGCGGTCTCATCGGCTTGGGCGAGACTGTCGATAAGATTCCGGGGGCGAAGGGGGCATTACATGGGACGATTGCGCCTTTGATTTTGGGGCAAGACCCGCTGGATATCGAAGGTCTGTGGCGTTTTGTGATGGATAACATCATGTATCATGGCTATGCTGGCGCAGAAACCCGCGCGTTGTCTGCTGTTGAAGTCGCGCTGTGGGATATTATGGGGAAGCATTATGCCATCCCGCTT
>JANQRM010000390.1 GCA_028284565.1 Anaerolineae bacterium
TCGTCGTGCCCGTTTTTCTAAGGCATCGAGGTTTTCCGCTGACTCTTGATGCAAGCGCGCATTTTCCACCGCCACCGCCGCTTGTCTTGCCAAGGCAAAAATGGCTTGTGAGTCGCTGGGTTCATAAAATTCTGGTTGGTTCTTAACCAGAGTAATCACGCCGATGACTTGCGCTTGATAGACCATCGGCACGCCTAAACCAGAGCGATCTTTCTGGAGTACTGTCTGGTCGTCATTGAGTAACCACTGGGGTTCCTCTTTCAAATTTTCAATGATAATGGGCAACTGGGAGCGATAGACCTGACGGAGTGGACTATCCTCCGCAATCTTGTATTCTTTATTACGAACAAGTGTATCTTCACCTTGTATCGCCCGTGCCACCATATGGTCACCATCGTGATGATCGGCGGATGGGATAAAAATGCAAGCTTGGTCAAACTGCACCACCCGCGACATCTGCTCCAATAAGCGTTGGAAGACGCTATCAATATCCAAGGTGGATGAGACCACCCGCCCGACATCCATCAAGCTATCGGCAATCTGCCGACGTTCTTGTTCAGACTTGAGAAGACGTTGATTATCCAATGCCATCGAAATCTGTGCGGAGAAGGTCGCCAATAACGAGACATCATCATCGGAGAAAGCGTAGGGATAGGTCTGTTCCATGCAAATCACGCCGATTTTTTCATTATTTCGGCTTCGCAAGGGCGCACCTAACCATGAATACAATTCACTCGTTTGGAACTCATAGGGTGAAATATCCAAGCCTTCGAGTCGCTCCGTCTCGCTATGCAAATCGCTAAACTGAAGTGTAATCCCATGCTCCAAAACCGCTTGTGCCAAGACATCAGGAGCCGTCTTTTGCTTCTCCATCGGAATGCCATGTTCCATCAACAAGAGCATATCCAACAAGCCCGACTCATGATCGTAGTTGGCGATATAAAGTTTGGAGACTTCAAACAAGTCCGTCACTTGATTACCCAGCAACACCCACATCTCATCACTCGTGAAATGTTGCGTCAAGATATGGCTGACCTCATTCAAAATCGCCATTTCACGCATTCGCCGTGTCGTGTTTTCAATCAGCCGATTGTTCTCTATGGCAAACGAGGCACTATTGGCAAGTGTCATCATCATTTGCAAATCATTTTCGACAAAGGCATATTCACGGTTGGCATACGAGACCATTGCCCCAATCACGCGGTCTTTTGTGACGAGGGGTAAGCCAATGAAGGACGCACTCGGATTTGAGTTCAGATTAAAAAACTTCGCTGTATCCTCGCGTTCTTTGGCATCCCGCCAGAACACCGGTGTCTCTTTTTGAATAATTTGTGAGATGAGGTCGTCGCCCAATGGTACCAGCGTTTGATGGCTCTCTTCACCTTCAAAGGTCATGATGATGAGTTGCGAATCTTCCACGAGTGCAAATTCAAACTTCTCCGGCTGTTGTGTCCGTTCTACAGATTCATACAAGCGTCGTCCAAGGTCTGTCATGTTGTAGGTGGCGTTGACGAGCAAGCTCATCTCGGTCATGACCAGCAAATCATCTGCTCGTGAGCGCAACTCCTTAATCAAGCGCGCGTTGTCCACTGCCACTGCTAATTGCTCACCCACATTTTGCATCAATTCTACGTCATGGTCATGGAAGGTATCGGGTTGGTTATTCTGCACACTCAGGACACCCAACACCTTATCCCCCAACAGCATTGGCGCGGTGATTTCCGCTTCGACTTCCATATCATTGTCTGCACGGACAAAGCGGTCATCCAAACGGACATTGGGTGCAACGGCGATTTGTTGCTGCTGTAGAGTCCACTGGACTAAACCCGGATGATCCAAAGGCAAAAAGCGCGCGTCTCCTGTGAGTTCCATCGGACCGAGTTTGGTATGGTTTGCCACCGCTTCGAGCTTGGATTTGCTGTCATCCAACAGCAGGATACGCACACGGTCAAAGCGAAACTCTTGACAGATAATCTGTGCCACTTGTTTCAATAAGTCAATGACATCCCCATGCACAATCACTGCATCCGAGATTTTCGCCATGGCTGATAGTCGCACTTGTTGCGCTTCATACTCACGGAGTAATTGTCGCAAGTTACTGCCCGTTAAATCGGCAGTTGAAGGAGTCTCCTCAAACAAATGGGAGAGTTTTGCGCTCAATAGCTGTGCCAACAGCACCGCCACCACATCGCTTTCACTCCCTTGTTTGAGCGCAACCAAGCCTTGCGGCTCGTTTTGATGTCGAAGTGGAATGAACAGCCAATTCGATTTCGATTCAAATCCCTCTAACGGCGCATCTTCTGATACCGCGCGTGGAACTTCCCAATCTCGCCAGTTCGATACATCCGTCAACCACCCCTCAATATCCGCATCCACCGACTCATCCCCATGTGTGAATATTCGCCCAGATGGACGAACCACATATGCCGTACCGAGTCGCTCGCTATACCACTTGAGCAAATGCGATACGGCACTATCGACAGTGGTGGCTTGTTGAATCGTTTGGGTAAGCGTTGTCAGTTGTTGAAGAGACATAGGCAATGATTCGTTTTCAGTTGACACTATAGATTTTTAGATAACAGATTTCAGAAGTCAGATTATCAGAACTCGAAATTAATTTTCTACCAACATTAGAACTGAACTCATGCAGTCCTCAGCACTTCGTCCTCAGTCCTCGAATTATTATGACACAAAACCCAATTCTTGCGCGTAAGGATTTTGTTGCAACCTTTATGCTTTGCTCTGCGTATAACCAAGTAATGAGGAAACAGGAGACAAAACGAACATGCAAAAACATTCAGAACATAACATGACTGGTGGCGTTTTCTTAATCGGACTCGCCATGCTATTCATCACTGGCTATTGGTTCCCCGGTATTTTGTTTGTCATCGGTGCAACTGCCTTAGCCGATAGTATGGTCGGCAGTCGCCAAGAAGAAGCCCGTAGCGGGGGTATCTTCATGATTGGGCTGGGCATCATCTTTGCCATCGGCTTCCGTGTGGAATTGCTCTTCTTGATGATTGGCTTGGGACTGATTTTCTGCCCCGCCGCCAAGAACCGCTTCTCCATGTGGGATAGCGACAAACCCAAGCGCAAAAGCAAAAACGACGAATACTACGCTGAAGTGTAATGGACTCTGAGATTGGTCATTGGTGATTAGTTTTTAGTGATACACTGATTATCAATGACCATTTTGATTACCCATCAACGCCTTCACAAAATATTTACAAAGGTCTGATAGAGTCGATAACTAACAACTAAAAACCAACAACTAATCACTTGAAAGGCACTTCCTTATGAAACACAGAAAACGGAAAAAACGCGCCCGTCGTGTGGGACTCGGTGTCTTCTTCATTGGACTCGCCGTGTTATTTGTTTTAGAAACTGCATGGTGGCCCGGCATTTTGTTTGTCCTAGCCTTCTCCATGATTGCCCGCACGCTCGCCGCCGGAAAACGAGTGCGCTTGGGTTCACCCGCCTTCTGGCTGATTTTAATCGGCATCATCTTCGGCACAGACTTGCTCGGCTCCATATTCGGGTCATTTGGCAACATCGTCCCGTGGATACTCATCGGCTTGGGACTCTTCCTGCTCTTACGACGAGGCGGAAAGAAGGACGAGCGCGTCATCAAGAAGAAATGGCGCATTGAGATGGACAACGACGATGACGAGGATGTCTATCACGTCTAGCAATTACAAATAGTTGTATTAAGTAACCTCTCAGTGTTGAAGGTTCGTGTTGAAAACTAATCGTCAACGGGTTCTCTTTTGGCAGTCGATACACACCTAAGCACTTGTCAAGGCATTTATAATATTTGATTCAGAGTTAACACTCTGCGCCTTTGCGTTCTTTGCTATCTTTGCGTTGAATCGTTTAAAAACAATCAGGAGACATCACACCACAATGAAATCATCCATCTCCACCTTTCTATTGCTCATCACACTGCTGTTGGGCGGGGTTTTACTCGTCTCTGGACATGGCGAAGATGGCGAATCTCCCGACGGCACACCGATTGATGTTGGTGATTTTCACTTTGATGAAGTCCCAACCTACTATGGCAGTGTCAAACCCATTTTGGATACCAATTGCGTCGGCTGTCATATCGAAGGGCAAATCGGCTGGGATATTCCGCTGACGGATGTACCATTCCTCACCGACATTTCAGAGGACATCGCGCGCGTCGTCAGCGTGGGGTATATGCCCCCATGGATGCCAAGCGAAGATAATATCCCCCTCAAACATGAACGAAGCCTCACCAACGAAGAAATCGCCACCCTCATCGCATGGGCAGACAACGGCACACCCATGGGTGATGAATCTGAGGCAACAACACCTGTTGTCACCGAAGTCCTCTCTGTCCGCGCGGATATGACCCTCCAATTGGACGGCGACAGCTACACCCCCGGACAAGCCAATGTGAATGACTATCGCTGTTTCATCCATGAACTCGACCTCGACGAGCCGATGTATCTAACAGGTTATGTCTTTGAACCCGATGTCGCGGAGATGGTGCATCATGGCATTGTCTATCGAGTGAGTGGGGATGCCCTCTCTCGCGCCAGACAAAAAGAAGCCGACGATGGACTACCCGGCTATAGCTGTTATGGTGGCGTTGGCTTGCGTGGGGATGATGAGTTCATCGGCACATGGACACCCGGCACGGTTCCCGTCTTCTATCCAGAAGGCACAGGCTATCTGCTTTCTCCGGATGACATCATTATCATACAGATTCACTATTGGGTTGGCGAAGTCCGTGAGCCAGACCGCACAAGTGTCCGTTTCCAACTCGAACCCGACAAGGGCGATATTTTGCCGCTCTTTACACTGGAGTTCACCGCACCTGTCGAGATTCCTTGCCCTGCCGAATTTGCAGACCGTGAGGAATGCCAGCGTGATGTCGCTATCCAGACCATGCGCGAGCAATACAACAACGAGAGCATCCCACCCAATTCACTCCTACGTCAATGCGACCAGACCCTCGCTGATTATGCGGATAACACAGCTGAGCGCGCGGTAGGCAGTTGCGCTTTCGAGGTTCCCTTCCCGCTGATTTCTTACGGTGTCTTGGGGCATATGCATGAATTAGGGGAAAGTTTCCGTATTGAGGTCAATCCCGGCACAGACGATGCCAAGCTCCTTCTCGACATTCCCGAATGGGACTTCGACTGGCAAGACCGCTATCAATTCGCCGAACCCTTTGTCTTCTATCCGGGAGATATCGTGGAGATGACCTGCACATGGTCGAACACCGTGTCCGAGAACCCGCGTTATGTCGTCTGGGGAGAAGGCACAGAAGAGGAGATGTGCTTCGCCACCTTCACCCTCCTCGAAATGCCCGGTCTCAACTAATTTCAAATACACTCGACATTTTTTTGACGGTCTACACTGTAGTAGTACCGTCTTTTTAGTCCATTCAAACACTTGTGCTAAGTAGATTATCATGCTATTTTTATTTCAATCGGCTATTCACCAGTATTTATTTATGTTGGCGCGTGTAACTGACATCCTTCTATTTTTAGTTTTGATACTTTGGGTAAGTATGGATGCGAGTCTAGAGTCATTGTTCACTTTTGTATCTAAATTTGCTTCAATCACAACGAATTACATGTTAAAAAAATCTCAAAATGCAAAAATTTTTGCACTTTTCTTACATAGTTTCTAGCATAATGTGACATCATCCCTAAAAATGGAAAACAAATAAAACCTATTACAGCTCATTCTTTGTAGTTGACCTTATTTATACTATCTAAATTTAGCTAGATTTATTCATCTTCTTTTGACATCTTTCAATTCGCTTTTCCCAATCACCATTCCAGCCTTGTTCCATCGCTTGCTTAGAAAGTTCAATAGCATGTGTATAATCTTCTGCTTTTTCACGGATGATTGCTAACTGCTTGTAACCATGATGATTAGGAAGTTCATCAAAATACGGTTGAGCAAGTAATGATTTCGCCGCCTTTGGTGCAAGCTCTATCTGTTTCAGACAGGCTTCGATAGCTCGGTCTAAACTAACGTCATCTAATTCACGTCGTCGATAGTAAAATTTTACAACGTTCTGATAGAGAAAATGTAAATCAAGCCATTCTTTCTTTGAAGTTGCCTGTTTTACTCCTTCATCACGGATATGTTCAACCAAAGACACATCTTTTTGCCAGTCTAAAAATGAAATTATACCGCTTAATAAAGCAGTTACAGTTTGAGTCGAACTACTAATCCTACCATGTATCAAAACATCCTTTCGAGGTGGGTTAGAATAAGGCGCATAACGAGCATTTAAATAAGAGCGTTCTTGTTCATCAAATTGTGAAAACCACCATTGCTCCAGTCCATGATAGGCTATAGCACCACCAACTTTTGGTTGTCGTTTGAAGAATCGCATAATATTCCCAATCAAAAATACTATCGCTCACGGACACGCATGTGTAAGCCACCACGCGGAATGAGCGTCCCGCCTGCTTGAATGGTCACTGCTTCATCTGACAGCAATTCGAGCCGAAAGCGTTGGGCAATGGCGATGAGTATGAGGCACATTTCCAGCATGGCAAAGTGATTCCCGATGCATATTCTAGCCCCGTCTCCAAACGGCACATACGCCCCCCGTGGCAATCGTTTTTCTAATGTTTCGCCCGTTTCATCAGCCAACCAACGTGACGGCATGAAGCGATTAGGCTCGTCATAATAGCGTTCATCATGATGAATCATGTAGACATTCAGCAACACGGATGAATGCTTGCCCGGTATCGCATGGTCAAGCACTGTCGTCGGCTGGTTTGGTGTCCGCGCCAAAAAATAGAGTGGAGGATAACGGCGCAAGGTCTCCTTCATCACCGCATCCACATAGGGCAGTTTCGACAAATCCTCAACCGTCGGTGTCTTTCCCGCTAAGCTATCCACTTCCGCATAAAACGCTTCCGCCACGTCTGGGTTGCTGGCGAGTTCATACCATGCCCACGTTAAGGTCGATGCTGTCGTTTCATGCCCGCCGATAAACAAAGCAATCGTTTCGTCTAATAATTCTTGTGCAGATAAAGGCTTGTCGTCACTTTCCCGCAGATGAATCATCGCCGAGAGCAAATCCCCACCATCCGCTTCACCCTGCCTTTGCTGAATGATTCGGTTGACCGTCTCGATAATCAGCTTGAACGACTTCACAAAGCGTCGATTATTGGATGTCGGAAACCAATCGGGAATATGGAAGGGCAAACTCCCGCGTTGAATAATTGTATCTTGGACTGTTGCCATCGCTTGACCAACCGCCACCAATTCATCATCCGCGACACCCGTCCCCAAAATCGCCCGTCCCACAATCCGCAAGGTCAACAGCTTCATCGCCTCGCCGATGTCTTCGATTTGATTATCACCCCATCCAGACAGCAAGGTTTCAGTTTGTTGGATGATGTCATCTGCATAGGCTTGGATGCGTTGCGTATGGAAGGCAGGTTGCATCATTTTGCGATGTCGCCGCCACACTTCACCATCCAAATTCGGCAGGGCAAATTCACCCATCAGACGGAGTTGCTCTTTTTGGATGTGCCACTTATCAAATTGCTTTGCCTGCTTCACCAGCACTTGATACACTGCGTCGGCACAACTGAAAAAATATACGTGATGCCGAACAATCCGAATGACCGCTTCATCACCATAGGTTGTTTTGAGCGACTCTACAAAGCCCAAGGGGTCACGCGCAAACCGCAACAGATTTAAGGGTCCGCCCCTAACCATCGGAAGTGATTTTCTATTCCCCATATCTGCCCCCTACTGACAAACCACCTGCTCCCGATTTGGCACACGACTCACCTGCCACAACCGTTCCCACTCCTGAATGTACAAGGAGGCAATCTCTCGATTTTGTAGAATAATCACGTTCTCATCATTATTTCTCGATGCACTCCCCGAAAAATTAAACGACCCCGTAATCACCGTGTCATCATCCACAAGTATCACTTTATGATGCAAGGTAAACGGATTGCTATCCTGTCGCACGTCCAAACCTGCACACAACAAGGTCGGTAAATGACTCCAACTCGCCGTGCTATTCCGATTCTCAAAAATACCTCGCACCTGCACGCCTTGACTTGCCCGTTGCAACATCGCCTCCGCAATCGAATCCGACGAAAACACGAAGGTCATAAAGCGGATTTCACTCGACGCACGTAATACCGTCTCAACAAGAATTTCACTCGCATTCCCCTCGGACGCGAACAGAATTCGCACGGGTGTCCCGTCATGGCTAAAATTCGCCGCATTACTTGGGTCAGATCGTGGACCAAATTCCCCACGCTCAAACATCTCATTGAACTCGGCTTGATACGCCTGCACCACTCGTTGCGCTCGCAACATAATCAGGTTGTTATCATTCCGATACGTCCCATTCTGTGTGAAATTCATTGAACCCGTCCACACAGATGCATTATCAATCACCACGAATTTGTTGTGCATCAAGGCTGTCTTATCATCATCGACAATCGGAATTCCAGCCCCATCTAATTCGACTAATGTGCTATCGAAATCATCAATCCCATGCTCATCATCTGTCACCACACGCACCTGCACCCCACGCTGATGAGCATTTAACAGCGCATCCGTAATCAGCCGACTGTTCATCTCAAACACCGCAATATCAACAGACACCTGCGCCTCATCTATCGCACTCGCCAATGCCACATCAATCCCACCGACATAGGTAGAACGGTCACTATTGCCATCCGGCTGATTAAAATACACTTGCCAAAAATCTTGGCTAAACCCCACGCCCTTATCCAACGGAATCTCGACCACTTCACCAACTCGTGGCACCGGGGTTACAAATACCCGTGTCGGTGCTGGACTCGGCTCAATATTTTGCAAAGCAGACAACAGTTCATCCCGTAAATCTTCTGGCAACAGCAAGGCTAAAATCGACAAAATCACCACCGCAATCACCGCCCCAATCGACCTCACACCCGGCAATTGCCGACCTTTAGGTGGGGAAATCATCTGTTGCTTACCTGCTTTTTTCTTCGTATCGTCAATCATCGGTGGTTGACTACTCATACGGTTCATCCTCGTCATCGCTGTGGTAGGGATTGTCTATCGCGTTATCTAGGCTTTCGTCTATCGGTGTATTTTTATCTGTAATGCCCAAGTTCTCAGCCACATCCGCAATGGACTCTTTAATCGATTCGACAGCATCTTCCACATTATCTTTTAAATCCCCAACCACATCCTCCAAGCTGAAGGTATCAAAGGGTGCTTCTGTATCATCAACTTCCGCTTCTGGATGCATCCCCGCTAACATCGCACCGCCCAAGACCGCCGATACAGGTGCATTGTCGCTGGTTTCTGTTGTTTGTGCCTCTGCCAATTGCGATTCAAACATGCCCAAATCCACCATCGGTATCTCACTCGTCCGATTTTTATCCAACGGCATCTGGGACAAAATCGTCGTCAAATCACTCGTCGGTTCGGGTGAATCTCCCAATAACGCCATCAGATGCTCTGTCGATAGACTCATGTGCAGGTCATTCGCAATCCCAGAGATTCGCTCCAGCATCCGATATTGCGCCTCCTTGTTCATTGTCGCCCGTTGCCC
Organism: Anaerolineae bacterium; assembly: GCA_028284565.1. The sequence continues at coordinate 9,572 of JANQRM010000390.1, forward strand.
GACAAAGACATTCACCCCCTTCACCAATTGACGCACCTTCTGACTGGCTTCAAGATAGGCTTCATTCTCTGCAATTTGATTGCCCAAGGCTTGCAACTGTTTCTCGCCCCATTGGAGCAGAATTTGTGCATCCCCATCGTCAAGGTAATCTGTTATGCCTGTACTTTGATTCAGTTGGACAATCTCTCGATGAATGGTTTGTTCGTCCGCCATGTATGCTTTCCTGTGTCCTGTTGTGATATGACTATAGCGAAGGTTAGATAACCCCGTCAACGGAAACGTCTTGCAGTTAGAGTTACAATGACGTAAGGCAAATTGCTTATGTTGAAGCTGATTAGACTGTTTATCTTGAATATCGGCATTAG
>JANQRM010000086.1 GCA_028284565.1 Anaerolineae bacterium
GGTTGTATCGTCGGGATGGGCTACTCGACACCGACGTAGCCATGCATGTGTGCGCTCCACCGCCTTCTCCACGATGGCACGGTCTGTCGGAGGCGGACATTGGTCAAACGCCATAATAATATCTGCGCCCAGATTCTCTTGAATTTGCATGGAGATTTCGGGTGTGAAGCGATGTTTACTGCCATCGATATGGCTGGTGAAGGTCACGCCATCATCGTCTATTTTGTTGGTATCGGACAGACTAAAGACTTGGAAGCCGCCCGAGTCGGTCAAGATGGGACGATGCCAATTCATGAAATTGTGCAAGCCACCCAGTTCGCTTACCAAGTCGTCGCCCGGACGAAGATAGAGATGATAGGTATTCGCAAGGATTAGAGTCGCATTGAGTTCGACTAAATCGCGTGGCGGCACGGCTTTGACACTGCCGACTGTACCGACGGGTGCAAAGACTGGTGTGGGAATATCACCGTGTGGTGTATGGAAGATGCCTCCACGTGCCGAGCCGTCTGTTGCCAATAACTCAAACTCAAAAGTCATAACCGCTTCCCTTAATGCGGGGGTTATTATATCACAGGCGCAACGCATTTATTTAGATTGTAATATACCACTCATGATAGGCGACGATTCACATTAAAGATGCTATTACGGGATGTAATATTAAGCAATTTAGTTTATGTTGCACAAGGTTAAACGGTTCAATCTCATCAGTTTTGTACAAAATGGCTTTGTCATGTTCCGCAATCCGCCATATACTGTAGCCGTATCCGCACTCATAAGGAGATAATTGCATGGTCGTCGCGCTCAACGTTGCATTAAATGAGGAATTCGGAGCTTATCAGACTGCACTGGCACAATATGATCGTGCCGCTAACTATCTCAGCATAACAGACGACTTAAAAGAATACATGCGCTACCCTCGTCGGGAGTTTTCGGTGAACTTTCCGGTAAGACGGGATAGTGGCGAAATCGAAATGTACACAGGTTATCGGGTGCATCACAATACTTCACTTGGTCCGTCGAAGGGTGGCATCCGTTTTAGCTTGGGTGTGACACTTGATGAAGTCCGTGCGTTGGCGATGTGGATGACATGGAAGTGTGCGCTGGTTAATCTTCCTTATGGTGGTGCAAAAGGTGGCGTGGTGGTTGACCCACGCACTTTAAGTATCGGTGAATTGGAACGCTTAAGTCGTCGGTATGCCTCTGAACTCGTTCCGGTGTTGAGTCCACATGCCGATATTCCCGCACCGGACATGGGAACGAATGCTCAAGTGATGGCGTGGATGATGGATACCTATAGCATGACGATGGGCTATTCTGTGCCAGCTGTGGTGACGGGTAAACCCAAGCATATCGGTGGCAGTCAAGGGCGGACGGAAGCGACAGGGCGCGGTGTGATTATTTGTATGCTTTCTGCGTTGAAATCCCGTGGCTATGATAACCCTGCAGATACGCGCATTGTCATTCAAGGGTTTGGGAATGTCGGGTCGAATGCGGCTTTGTATGCACAAGAACTCGGTTTCAAAGTCGTGGGTATCAGCGATGTCGATGGCGGGTTACATAATCCTCATGGGCTGGATATACAAGACATCCTCGACTATTCCAAAGAAAATGACAACAGCATTTCCGATTATCCTCACGCGGAAGCGGTGCGAAATTCTGAACTGCTTTTGCTGGACTGTGATGTGTTGATACCAGCGGCAATTGAAGGACAGCTCCATAAGCACAATGCGGATGACATTAAAGCGCACACAATTGTCGAAGGGGCAAATGGACCAACAACGCCTGAAGCGGATGATATTTTGAATGACCGTGGTATCTTCATCGTGCCAGATATTTTGGCAAATTCAGGTGGGGTGATTGTCTCCTATTTCGAGTGGGTGCAAGATTTGCAAGCCTTCTTCTGGGATAAAACGCAGGTGTTGTCTCAACTTGAGCGTATCTTGTCTTGTGCCTATGATGAAACTTGCGAGACAGCAAAAGAACACAATATAGATATGCGGACAGCGGCACAGGTGAAAGCCATTAACCGCGTTGCCGATGCCATCCAAACTCGTGGTATCTATCCCTAAGTCATCGACATCTACTAGTAATTCCAAAGGGTGAAGCGATTCGCCCTTTTTTTTATGCTTGTTCTCCCAAACAATACAACACTTAGCCTCAACGTGTTAAAGGTTAAACATCATTTATGAGTTGGCGGAAGCGTCTTGTCCAATGGCTGAACGGCACATCAGCGAATAGTCCTCGTCTACAGGCGAAGCCGACGCTTCGTGAGTTGATTGACAAAGGGCGACATGCGCGCTTTGCAGAACAATATTCACAAGCACTGGATTATTTTGATCAAGCAGAAGCCCTTGCGCGTCCGCATCACGATACTACGGCTTTTGCCATTATTATGCTGAATCGAATTGATATTCTCATTCAGCAAATGAACTATCAGGAAGCAGCAGAAAAACTCACCTATCTGCGAGACAACAGTCAAGACGTTGGTCAGCAAACGCCCCTTGCTTATGCTCTGTGTTCGCTGGGTGTCCTCGCGCAAGAACAAGGCAATTGGCAAGAGGCACAATCCTATTACGAACAAGCCCTCACTATTGCCGAAGAAGCAGGAGCAAAAGGTGCGTTAGGACGTGCCAAAGCCCATCTCGCAGATATTTATCTACATGATGAGAACACCAATTATGCGTCCTATTTGTTGAAGGAAGCTATCGTCTTATTAGATGAAAGTGGAGATACGGAATTGCTGAGTTATTTCGTTGGGCGATATGGTCAGGCGATGATTGCACTAGGGCAGACAAGTGATGGTGACGCGCTCATACACAATGCGCTTCGTCGATCCAAGACCATGAACCATCAACGATATATCCGACATTGGCATCTGGAAGTAGCGAAGCGTCATCAAGATAAACAAGAA
>JANQRM010000124.1 GCA_028284565.1 Anaerolineae bacterium
GATTGGGGATGTTCTCATTAATAATGTTGAGCAAGGACTCTTGGCTTTGAGTCGAGAGTTGTTCGCCTTCTGGCACAAGCGATTCAGGTGACACGGCAAATTGTACCGCAATCGTCCCGAAGGTCTGGTTGATGACATTGGCGAAGAGTGTAATTAGCGCGAGTAGTGCGACGCCAATGGAAATATAATAAATGACTTGCCCGATTTTCCCACGCTGATGGCGTTTGGCGAGTTGCCGATGGAAGTTCTTCTCATCGGGCATATAGGACACGTGATTGTTCGTTTGATTTTCCATTAGTAGGTCTCCCGGAAGCGACTAATCACCCGACGGCTGAGGATGTTGAGAACGAAGGTGATGGCGAACAAGGTTAGACCAATCGCAAAGAGACTGTTGTAGTCGATGGAGTCGTAGCTGAGGTCGCCGCCACTAATCCGCGCGATGTGTCCGGTCATGGTTTCTGCCGCCTCGAAGGGGTTAAAGGTAAAGTTGGGTTTTGCACCTGCCGCGATGGCGACAATCATGGTTTCGCCAATGGCACGAGATGCCGCGACAATCCATGCGGCAATGACACCCGATGTTGCCGCCGGAAGCACCACTTTGAAGATGGTTTCTAATTTGGTTGCACCGAGTCCGTAGCTGGCTTCCCGCAAGGAACGCGGGACTGCGCTGAGTGCGTCCTCTGCCATGGAACTGACGAGGGGGATAATCAAGATACCCATGACGAGACCCGCAGAAGCGGTATTAAAAATCTCGACAACATTGTTGCCAAAGATTCCCCGTAGTAAGGGAGTCATAAAGGTTAACGCGAAGTATCCATACACAACGGTTGGAATACCCGCGAGAATTTCTAGGATCGGTTTTAGTGTTCCGCGCACTCGTTCGGAGGCGTATTCACTGAGATAAATTGCCGCGCCCATGCCGAGTGGTAAAGCAACGAGCATGGCAATGAAGCTGGTCATTAGCGTGGCATTAATCAGCGGGAGAACACCGAACTTGCCGATTTGGGGCGACCACTCGGTTCCGGTGAAGAACTCGGCGATGGTCACGCGCTGTTCGTTTAGGATAGTGGCATTCGCCGGATGTATCACAATGGCTGTGTCTTGTAAGCCACGCTCGACGAAGTGGTTGGGTCCATCGATGGATATGACGCGCATGATTTCGTCACTCACCCGAATGATGTCACCGACGGCGAGGTCTTTCCCGTGATCGCCTGCAACGAAGCGGTCATCATCGGGTTGCATGGTCAACATCAGGGGTTTATTGGTGTCTTCCCACAATTGATTGGTGAAAAGATGAATCGACTCATTGCCGAGAACAAAAATAATACCCAGTGTCGTAAAAATGGAAAGAACGCCACAGGCAATGAGCGAAATTTTGATGGCAAGTTCATGCCAACGTGTTTTATAACTTAAATCCATGTCGTTGTTTTGCGTGATATAGGAGACATGAGATGTTAAGGCTTTATGCCCCACAAGTCGGGTGTCTGCTGTCATGTAACCTCCTGTTTCATTTGCTAGTGACTAAGCGCACATAAAGGCGCACCCAATGGCACGCCCTTATCGTGTTAGGATTGTTGATATCGGCTAAACCGCTATCCACCGATACAAGTGAGTAAGGCTTCTTTGGCACTGTTGAGCGAGACATCAGATGCCGGGAAGTAACCCACACCGACAACCTCATCATTCACATTGCTCAGGTAGAAGTTGATGAAGTCGGCGACCTGGGGTTTTTCGGTCATGATGCCACAGTCGCTGTAGATGAAGAGCGGACGTGCCAAAGGATAGCTCCCGTTGTCCACATTTTCTGCACTGGGTTCTACACCTTCGATGCTCAAGATTTTGAGGACATCTTCATTTTCTACATAGTAAGCATAGCCGAAGTAACCAATGGCGTTGGGGCTACCGGTGATGCCTTGTACCAACACATTGTCATCCTCGGACAATTGTGGGTTCGCACCCAAGATGGCGGTTTCATCTTCGTCGAAGACTTCTTCCACAAAGAAGTCGAAGGTTCCGCTGTCGGTGCCGGGACTGAAGAGTTGAATGGGTTCGGCGGGCCAGTCAGTATTGACTTCTTGCCATGTTGCCGCACCACCAAAGACCATGGCAACCTCTTCGAGCGTCAAGTTTTCAACGAAGTCATTTTCAGCGGAAACGGTGATGGCGAGGGCATCTGTTCCCACACGGAATTCGATGGGCGTGCGTCCGATACCTTCGCAAGATTCAATCTCGCTGTCTTTAATGGCGCGAGAGGCGTTGGAGATGTCGGTCTCCCCGTCCACACAGAAGCGTTCGAAACCTGCACCCGAACCAATCGAGGCAATGGTGATTTCGTCGGCATAACCTGCGTCCGTAAACACTTCTGCCATACGTTCACTTAAGGGAAAAACGGTGGAACTACCTGCCGTTACGATGTCCCCACTTATTGCAAGGGGATCAACTTCGGGAAGAATCACAATAGGGTCGTCTGCTAGTACTGTGCCGAGGAACAATGAGCTGGCAAGCAGAACCAACAACACAAGAACACGATTTGACATTGATTTCTCTTTTGGGGCGTGTGAATAAAGTGATGCTTAGCATGCACAACATAGAAGCATAGCGACAGATTGTTAGGACTAATGGAAGGTCGTGTTAAAATCTTGGGGGATGAATTTTAAGAAGTGTTTAAGATTGTGTGAAATCTCACTAAATTGGATGACGATGCAGATTTGGAATCAAAAACGGGCTAGCCTATTTGTGCCAGCCCGTCGCTCTCACCCATAATGAGATGAGACTATTTGTTGTTATTTAGTCAATTGCAGGTGCGGTGATAGCAAAGCTTCCATTGATGTCATTGAGGTCGAAGCCCATATCGAAGAAGACTTCGATGGGTGGCATGCCATCGGCTCCCATGATTGCGCCCATGTCGATATTGGCATCCAAGTCGATGGCAAGGCGATGAACGAAGTTGTCATCTGCGCCAACAAATTGGGTGACTGCCAATTGTGCGTCGAGTGCTTCTGCAAGCAAGGGGATCATTTGTCCAGCGAGTGCCATGTTGGGATCATCTTGCGGGAGTGCGGTGGTGATTTGTGGCAACATGGCTTGCATCATATCTGATTGGAACAGCTCGGTGAAGTTCATCGAGAGTTGGAAAGGCACGACGGTTTGCCCCATCATGTCTTCATCTGCCAAACGTTGATGGTCGATGAAACCGGGAATGCTGGTGAAGAGTTGTAAGCCAGCGAGGGCTTGTGGGTCGGCAAGGGCTTCCAAATCAGCCGGATCTGTTCCCATATCAGCAAACAATTCGGTTGCATCTTGGGGTTCTTGCCATTCGCCATCGACGTTGGCATACGCCATATTGTCGACCAAGATGAGTTGAATTTCACTGTTGACATCATCGTCGCCCATGCCCGTGGACACAACGGTTAGGTTGAGTGAGCCTTCAAAGGGGGTTTCGCCTTCGGGCGTGATGTTGATGGGACCACTGCCTTTGATGCTGAGGGTGATATCGCCCAGTGTGGGGTCGAGAAGCCCTAAGCCGGCGGCTGAGAAATCAATAGTGAAATTGGAGTTGAACGAAGCGATGTTGGTTGCCGTGTTTTCACCAGCGGCGGTGAGGAATTGGCAATCAGCATCAGCAAGATTAAAGCAGGTATCTAGCCCACCATCCTGTGCGGTGACCGCAAAGACGCTCATTGCCAACAGCAAAATCAAAGCAAAATAACGAAACTTCATGTGCGTGTTTCTCCCATGATTAGGTAAAAGAATGTGCCTTGAGTGACACGTCTTTCATTATAGATGACGAAAAATCGTTGGGTCAAGCGGGATAGGCTTAAGGTTGGGGCGATTTAATACTTTTTTATAGGTTAGCTATTCAGCGATTTGCAGGTCAGCCTGTCAGCAAACAGCCTAAAAGTTGTAGTCACGACGACTCGGGTCAGGAGGGAGTCGTCGGCAGACAGGTTGATTGATTGCTTGAGAGGTAAATCTAGCTGTCGGGGGCTTGCGGTCTTGTCATTTGCTTTGGTGATTTGATGATTGATGGTTATACTGTGCGACGTTGTGTCGAACCTGAAACGTGGTCGTGTGGAATGCCTATAACTGTTACGTGGTACGATGAGCAAAAGACGTACCTGCTCATCACCTTTATTGGGAAGTGGTCGGTTGAAGACTGCCTGCAGATGCTTGATGAGTCGGAAAGGCTATCACGTTCGGCGACTCGTTCCTTTGCGACGGTGGTGGATTATTCTGGGAGTGGCTTCCCGCCTGCTAACCTGATTGATATTCGACACCGGATGCGGGAATTGAACACGAGTCGTTATTATGCGGGTGATGTGATTATCAACCCCTCCTCGATTATCAAAATCGTGCATGGCATGTTTAAATCCCTTCTGCGTTTTAAGTCGGAGTATGCGACATCAATGGATGAGGCTTTACATCTTGCTGATAAGTTGATTGTGGAGCATCAGCTCAAGCTATCGAATCGTTGAAACATAATCTGCATAAGGAAGTGGGCATTATCCGGCTGTTGCCTTGACTGCTGATGTGTCTTATTTCGCGTTCTCAAAGAAGGAATCGAGATTGTCTGAAATACCTGCAAGAAGTTCGGCTACGCTTTCGACTTGGAGGTCACGGCAGGTATAGGCGACAATTTCTCTCGCACTGTAACCCCAGACTGAGACGATAATCAAAGCATATTTGCCAAATACGTTGTGATGATGGAAATCTTGAATGTCCGTATCATAGACATCCATCTGGTTCCACGGATAACTTCCTCGCTTGCCTGTCCACATTATTAATTGATGTAAGCCCCAGCGCGAATGATTGACGGAATAGTAACGTTTGTATTGTTGCTCAGGCGGGCGATCGGCAACCCATTGTTTCCCGATGTCGCGCAACCCACTCACTAATTTGCGGACTTTATGTTGGAGGCGTTTGGGTTCACGCACCCAGTCAACAATCGCTGTTGGCAATTCCGTGAGGGCATTTAATGCGGTAATCAGGTCTTCTTCGGTGTCGTATTCAATGTGGGACGACTCATTGACGGTATAATGGTGTGCCGACCAGAAGTTTCGATCCACACCTTGATCAGAATCTGGTACACTCACGAAGATATACCCTTTTTGCCCCTGCATCACGTAGTGCGCATCGCTCAAGTCTTGGGAATAGCGATTGGGGTTGCGAAAATTTATGTAGTCATCCGGGCGACCATACCAGAAGACAAGGACATACTCATGGATTTCCTCGTCATAGTTGACCGCATAACATTTGCGCTGGGTTATTGTATCTGGAAAATATGCAGTTGATTGAGATATACCCAGTTGCCCCAATTTGTGAAGGATTTGTTCAATCGGTTTCATGCATGTGACCCATCAAACTATTCAGCTATTTTGCAAATTGCCTTGAGTAATTGCACCTCATTTGCTTTCCTCAAGCAAGCGTTCCAGCAGGCGTTGGGCGACTTCTTCCTTATATAAGAGGTCGTGTTGTTCGACTCCGCCCTGCTTATCGACGATGAGGACGCGGTTGGTGTCTGTGCCGAAGCCTGCATCGGTGGCGGTGATGTCGTTGGCAATGAGGAGGTCGAGTCCTTTGCGTTTGAGTTTAGATTGGGCGTTGGCTTGTAAGTTTTGGCTCTCGGCGGCGAATCCGACTGTGTGCAAAGGGAAGCCGAGTTCTGCTTTGGCAGATTTGACGGAGAGCAGAATGTCGGGATTGCGGGCAAGCTGGAGAGTCATGCCGTCGTCGGAGGCGGTGGATTTCTTGATTTTTTGCTCGGCGCGGACGGCTGGGCGGAAATCGGAGACAGCGGCGGACATGATGAGAGCGTAGGTATCGGGTAATTCGGCAAGCACTGCAGACTGCATTTCTTGGGCAGATTCGACTTGAATACGATGTGCGCCGATGGGTGTGGTCATCCCCTCTGCCGAACTAATCAGCGTGACCTCTGCGCCCATGTCGATAGCTACTTGTGCGATGGCATAACCTTGTTTGCCGGAGGAACGATTGGTGATGAAACGCACAGGGTCGAGGGGTTCACGAGTTCCGCCTGCCGTCACGATGATTTTGCGTCCGACGAGCGCGCCCATTTGTTTGCCAAGTACTTGTCGGATGTGTCCCATGAGGATCGGTGTGTCGGGTAAGCGTCCCTTGCCCGTTAAGCCAGAAGCAAAGCGTCCTTCATCGGGTTCGATGAGGGTGGCTCCGCGTGCCAATAAGGTGTCGATATTGTCTTGGGTGGCGGGATGCTGGTACATGCCTCCATCCATGGCAGGGGCGATGACAAGTGGGCAACGACTGGCGAGGGCGGTGACAGTGAGCAAATTATCTGCTATGCCGTGTGCGAGTTTGGCGATGGTGTTGGCGGTGGCAGGTGCGACGAGCAGGATGTCTGCGGATTCGCCGAGACCGACATGGGCGATGTGCGTCGGTAAGCCTCCGCTGTTATCGGTTTTCCACATATCGGTATAGACAGATCGTCCCGTGACGGATTGAAACGTTAGGGGTGTGATGAAGCGTTGGGCGGATTCGGTCAAGATGACATCGACCTGCGCGCCCTGTTGAGTCAATTTGCTGGCTAGGTCTACCGCTTTGTAGCAGGCGATACTGCCCGTGACGGCGAGGATGATTTGCTTATCTTGGAGGATGGTCATGGTGAGTTCCAGTCGGTGAACATGATCTCATTATAATGAACTGCCCACCGACATAGAACGCTAAGATTTGATAGTCAGCTATATTAGGGAGCGTGCAACAACTCCCCACTTCTAGCTTATCAGGAGTAGGATGCTAACTTTCGGCTTCCATTTCCTTTTCCGCTAGGGATAGTTGCCAGCGAATATACTCTAGTGCCTCTTCAATTTCGTCCAGAATGGGATGATTATTAGGATTAATTCGTTGCATCACATCGCGTGCGATCATCGTCATTTTATCCCGTCCCACAAAAATATTGAAAATGCGAGGGTCCGAGGTTGTGCCGGGCATATCCTTGGTGGCTTCTTTGATAATGCCCATCATCTCCATGAAGGTGGTTTCTTGTTTGCGTACATCGGTAATTCGATAAATGGGTGCTTCCATTCCTTCTGTTAATTCACCAATTTGACTGTAAAGCTGACGAACCATTGGTGCATCGAGGTGTCCGTCAACAGTGACAAGCAGAATGGGTTCATTTGGGTATTTCTCAACTGTAACAGGCATGGGTAATCTCCTTAATACGCCTTCAATTGACACATCTTGCTTACTCGGTTTGACTTCCGCATTTAACTTCAATGACCTGAGTTGGTTATATGATAATCCGATTATTGCTTAATAAACCTTAAGGTTTGCTCAATCGATATTACTGTATATTACAAATGGGTCGAATGCACAATTGGAGAAGTTACTGTGTCAGTTCAAATTTCGTGGCATGAAGAAGGTGTTATCCTTAAGATTCGCTATTCAGGCGACGTTTCCCTTGAGGATATAAAGCAAGGTAGTCAGAAAAGTCGACAATACATCGAAGGCATCCCAACGATGGTATATACGATTGTTGATGTCACTGACCTGAAAAAGTACCCCAAACAGCTTACTCAATTTGGTGACATTGTTCAGGATATGAAGAATAGTCCCATGCAAGGATTTATGGTGATTGTGGGTGCAACAGGTATTGCTCGTTTTCTGGGGAGTGCGGTCTCGCAGATGATGGGTGTCGGCTTCCGTATGGTCGATACCATCGCTGAAGCGGAGTCTATCATTCAGCACATGCGCAATTGAGTCCGTTATTAGTCGCTTAATCTAACTGAGCGACTATGATTTATCTTTGTATTTACTCAACTATTTGGGTAGACTATCGAGATTAAAGGTTGAGAAGCCTAACTCGCTTAGGCAAGGGTCAGACTGTGTCAAAAATTAAAAGTGCTTTAGCCACTTGTGGTAAAGCGATTTTTGATTGTGTACAAAACTTCATCGAACCTCATCCTGCAATTGTACATCCTGAAGATCGTTATCGTTCGCGCTTGTTAAATAGTCTGTTGGTGATTTATCTTCCGTTGGCAGTAGTCGTCATTCTGTTTCGGGTGATGATTACACCTGAAGAGATCACTACAACGGTTGTGATTACCTGTGTAGGGATTGCTGTAGTATTTTTGATCTATCTTATCGGGCGTGTCGGCTATTATCGCTTATCCGTTTACGTCACCATTTCACTCGGATTTGGTGTCATCTATCTTAATGCCCTCAATTCGTCCCCACCGCATATCGAGATTATCTACCTTATTTTCTTACCTTTAATTGGCATTGTCATCTTTTCTCTTCGTGAAGTTTTAATTGTTTATCTTATTGCGATGATTCTTTTAGTCATCTTTCTCACAAGCATGGAAGATGTCGGTTCTGAGATTGCGAAAGATTTGTTTGTATTTTTGCTATTGGCACAGGGGTTTGTCATATTCGCTAGTTATCATCGAGAACGCTTAGAAACTCACCGACGCGATCTCATCTTAGAACGCGAGCGTAATGAGATGGTCGGTGAATTGGTCAGCAATATATCTCATGATTTAAAAACGCCCCTTACTGTTATCCGCAACAGCATTTATCTACTGGGTCGAATTAAAACTCAAGAGCGATTGGAACAAGAACTCACAAAGCTAAATCATCAAACGGAACGACTACAACATTTGATCGACGATATGTTGACGGTTTCACAATTGGAACATGAGGTCGCACCGCAATTTACTCCTTTTGATTTCTCACAACTTGTGCAAGATGTTATCCAGCAGTTATCGGTGTTGGCTCAAACGAAGAAAATTCGAATTACGACGGAATTAGCTCAGGGTTCCCATCGTATCCTTGGTGTTTGGGATGACTTGGAGCGCATGGTCGTCAATCTGATGGAAAATGCGCTGAATTACACGCCTGAAGGTGGAATTGTGTCTGTGTTAGTTCAGCCAGCAGGGAACAATGCTATCCACCTCCAAATCCAAGATACGGGTATTGGGATGAGTGATGAGGAGCTTTCACATATCTTTGAACGATTTTATCGTGCCGATACAGCCCGCTCTTCACACACAGGAGGCACTGGACTTGGATTGGCGATTGTTAAGCGAGTCGTCGAACGGCATCATGGGGATATTCAGGTTAAGAGTGAAATTGGGCAAGGCACAACCTTTTGTATTACCTTACCCGTTTCTCACACTTGAGTCATTGCAAGTCGGATTATCACAAGCTCTCAGCCAACGCGGAGTCGTGGTTAATGTTCACAGTTGCGAAAGCACCCCATCGGTTACATACGCCTAGGTGAAGATAGTGTTGGGGTCTGTTAAGTCGCACTCGATTTTTCCATCTACATTGACAATTAAGCTCACCAGACTTTCACCTACCGCTTCGCAGGTGTCACTTGTGAGTATGTCCGAAGCAAGAACTTTCTGATGATAATAGGGGCAACGTGTTTCTAAAAATCTTATGCTGATGATTTAGGCTAGGTAGCCACAGTCGTAGAATGTCAAATTTAAGGAGGGTGTAGGAAGTCGGTTTAGAGTCGGTGGGATGAAGGGTTAAGGATTACAAATCTTAATGTTTCTAAATGTTACAATATGTTAGATTGATACTGAAGGATGTTGCTGGGGATCATTTTATCTCCCATCAATCATTTCCAGTTCTCATTTCGATTCTCGTTCTCTGGGAGGAACGTCATTATGAAACGCTTATTCGCTTTGTCTCTATTGGTCGGGGTGTTGCTGATCGCGATGCTGAGTCCGGTTCATGCCATGACCGCCACGATTAACAATGTCACCAATCTATTTACCGATTGTGCGACCACCAATTTCGTGTGGGTCGATACGACATATAATGCCGATACAGATGATGGTGGTGGAATTGATTGGCTATCATGGGTCATCTATGATGCCAACGGAGTTGTGGTGTCTGGAATATGGGGGGGCTTTGCTGTAGGAACTAACGGACCTGTCAATGCTCCTACCGTCGTTCAGTTCAATGCACCCACTGCTCGTCCGTTTACTGCGAAAGTACATGATATAGCGACAATTGCTGCAGGTACGGAAGCTGATATTATCAATGGTCCAGTGCTAGACAGCTTTGAGTTTGATCCTTCGGGGTTTGATCCCGCTTGTGCGACGTTGCCCTTGGTTACTGGAAGTGCACCAGTTGTCGAAACTGTCAATAATACACCAACGGGTCCGGTTATTGATCCCTCGACTATCCCACCGGATGACCGTTTGAATTATGGTCGTGGGGATTCGCATATTGGGATTTTGTATGCTCGCTCCGATAATGGCATTACGATTTATGGGGTGGATGCCAACAGCAATGGGTTCTTGGCTGTGCATGTCGCGCCGGAAGATTTGCCGGATTGTGACCCTGCGCCGAGTGAAAATCAACTTCTGGCGAGCAGTGCGGATGGGATGTATCAAATCTGGTTGCTGACGACGTGTGAGTTCCAAGCGAATATTGGTCCGGATGCGGAAGGTAAGGTACAGGTGATTACGTGGCGCGGTGTTCCGGCGATTAAGGAAAGTGTGACCTCGTATGATTTCAATGTGTTTGAGGTGTTGGGCGGGTAATTTATACCCCCTCTAAATCTCCCCCCACTTTGTAGGGGGAGACTTGCTGAATGGTGGGTGGAAGCCTGCCGTTTTTTATTGCTTGTCGCAACTTCTGAAAAAATTATGAATTCTTTCCATCTTAACACTTCTCAATTCTTTCTTATGGTAGCTTAATGCTTGAAGGGATTGCGCTTCAATCTCCTTGTGTCAATTTCATATATCTGGAGAAACCCTGTTCTCATGAGAAAATATCTCATCATCTTAACATTTGTACTCTCTCTACTGTTTATCCAACTTGCACCTAGCTATGCCGCGACCTGCACTGCCCAAGCGACTAGTAATTGGGAAACTGCGGCGACATGGACAGGTTGTGGCGGTGGGACTCCATTGCCGGGAGATGATGTGGTGATTCCATCGGGATTTACCGTCACGATTAATTTCGGTGTTCTCAATCTTGGAACCACAACCATAGATAATGGTGGCACCTTGGTCATTGCTAGTGCTGGTTTCATCAACCTTGTGACGCTGACGAACAATGGGACTATCATCAATCATGCCTTAATAGACAACTTCTCGCTGATTGATAATTATGGAACTATTGTGAATAACGGTACGTTCTCTAACTCCGCCATTCTCAACCACTATTGTTTGAGTGACTTTTCAGGCAATGCTGTCATTAACGGTGGTGGGGTCATCAATATCCTACCTTGTATTTCAAATGCTCCTACCGATACGACTTCTCCATCACAAGTCGGTCCTGCCATTGATCCCTCGATGATTCCGCCGGATGATCGACTGAATTATGGCAAGGGTGATGTGTCGCATGGCATTGTGTATGCACGCTCTGACAATGGGATTACGATTTATGGTATCAATCCTGATAGTACAGGGTATCTGGCTGTGCATGTTGCGCCGGAGGATTTGCCGACTTGTGACCCTACGCCGAGTGAGAACCAGCTTCTTGCCAGCAGTGCCGATGGGAAGTACACGGTCTGGTTGCTGGCGACCTGTGAGTTCCAAGTAAATATGGGTCCAGATGCCGAAGGTAAGGTACAGGTGATTACGTGGCGCGGCGTTCCGGCGATTAAGGAAAGCGTGACCTCGTATGATTTCAATGTGTTTGAGGTGTTGGGCGGATAGTCCTCTCCGCTAACCCCTCCCCGATTCCGCTCCTAGGACTGCGGTTTCTTAGGGAGGGGAACTTTACAGCATGTGATTTAAGCAAATTTGACGGTGGGTGGAAGCCTGCCGTTTTTGATTTGACGTATATTACTCATCCCAGTTGGGGTGGTCCAGCGAGAACACGCTGACGTAGCACTTCGAAGCCGCTTTCTTGATCAATTTGCTCGCCGTATATCTCTGGAATGAGTAATTCTAGCCACCAAGTTGCCCCAGCATCTATTGCAGGTTGAATCCGTGCCTTTGCCTCTACCGGGTCATTCATTGGAGAAACGCCCAACTTAATAACATCAAATGAATCGGCGGTATCGGTACGTAATCCACGTACAAACTCAACAGCATCTTGAAAAGGGATATCTTGATCAGGACCAAAAACGTCGAACAACGGGAACATTCCATCCCATTTTGCCATTCGCTTAAACGGTGCTTTGTTCCCCCAAAATCCTCCAATCCAGATTGGTATTCGCGGCTGTTGAAGTGGTCTAGGAATGAAATGAGCGTTTTTTATTTGATAATATTGCCCTGTATAGCTGAAGGGTTCACCCGTCCATAGACCTGTAAGGACGTCCAAGCCCTCATCTAGCATCTGTCCTCGTTTACGGCTGTTGGTTTCTTCGCCAAGATCGCCCCACTCAGCATCCCCTAAGCCGATGCCTACACCCAAGATCAAGCGTCCGCCGGATAATCGATCCAAAGATGCTGTCTCGCGGGCAAGTTTCCATGGACGTCGTCTAGGCAAGGGGGTCACCGTTGTTCCGAAACGAAGTATTTTCGTCTGTAAAGCAACTGCCGTAAGCGCAATCCAAGGGTCAACAACAGCATACGTGTTTCCTGTATCTTCATCGCTTGCTGTAACATGATCCCATAAGAAGAAACCATCCCAGCCTGCTTGTTCTGCTTCATGTGCCAAACTTGCAAGACGACCCGCATCAGCCAAAATACCATGTCCGGGTAAGTAGAGACCGTAACGCATTCCGCTCCTCCTGTTCATCACTCTGGACCATTATTGAACCTTTAGCCAGTATATCGAACCGTCATCTGTTTCCTAGATTATAACTCGGTCAGGAATCAACCTCTCCTGACAGCGCGTAGCTAGAGCTGGGCATCCCACATTTCATCAGAGTCGCGTTTTTTGGTAGAGATTCATCTGATTTATCTGTATTTGATGGGTATCCGCGGTTTTGAGCCTAGTTTGTTATGATGTCAAGCATTCAGCTTTCAGGGTTGCGGGATAATCGGTAATATAGAGTTTACCATTCGATTATGATACATTTTTCACGAGGAGATTGGCATGTCATTGAAAGAAAAAGTGGAAGCACTGGGCATTGATTTGGAGGATTATACGCCTTCGACGACGTTGGCTCCGGCGACGCGGATTGGGAATGCGATTCATGTGTCTGGGCATGTGTCT
Source organism: Anaerolineae bacterium (assembly GCA_028284565.1). The sequence goes on from JANQRM010000124.1 coordinate 13,108, forward strand.
ACGGGATACAAAGGCAAGCTGGGCAAAGACTTTACGGTGGAGCAAGGTCAAGCGGCGGCGCGAATCTGTGCGGTGCAATTGCTTCAGGCGGCGTATACGGTGACAGGGGATGTGGAGACTCTGCGTGTGCGGAAGTTGCTGGGTGCGGTGAATTGTACGCCCGATTTTACAGACCAGCATCTGGTGATTAATGGTGCGTCGCAGTTGTTTTGGGATTTGTATGATGGTGAGCGTCATGCGCGCAGTGCCTTGGGTTTTGTGTCGTTGCCGTTGGGTTATGCGGTGGAGATTGAGGCGATTTTTGAGGTGGTGGAGTAGCTGGAAAGTAGCAAGTAATGAGTGCTGAGGACTAAGGACTAAGTTTTGAGTTGGTTTGACTAGCTAAGTAGTTAGAAAGCCAGCTAAAAAGTGGAAAGTACAAATTAAACGCATTGCTCATCGGCATGAGTTACTGTCATCTGAATACTGTCATCCAACCCTCTGAATTGATATTGACGGCGGGGGTGGATTTTTGTAAACTGATGGTATCCCATTAATTTGTCTCTTGCGAATAGATGTGTTGAACTGCTATAATGCGCGGGCTACTAAGGCAATGGCAGAGGCTCAATTTTTTACAATGATTTTTAGTTGCCACCATAGCTCAATCGGCAGAGCACAATACTTGTAATATTGGGGTTCTGGGTTCAAGTCCCAGTGGTGGCTTGTGAGATTTTCTCGCAGATTAACAACTGAGGTTGGTATCAGGGTCGATGCCCGAGTGGCTAAAGGGGGCGGACTGTAAATCCGCTGGCGTGAGCCTACGTTGGTTCGAATCCAACTCGGCCCATTTGTGAGTTGCCTCCGTAGCTCAGGGGTAGAGCGCATTCTTGGTAAGAATGAGGTCATGGGTTC
>JANQRM010000129.1 GCA_028284565.1 Anaerolineae bacterium
TTCATTGTCCCCGGTCCAGATACGAATACGCTCTCCAGTTATTGGATGTGGCAGTGTCCAACTAGGTGTGGTTTCTTCGCCTGTATCGGTGCTTTCCCACGGGAACATTGCGCCATGGTAGCCATTCTTTTGGGCTTTGTTGCGCGCACCGTCGAGGTTGTGATAGCGATACATCAACAAGCGTTGGGCAAGTTCAGGATGCGAGAGTGTAAGTGGCGGAACAATGAATAATTCAGTATCCCAGAAAACATGTCCTTTATACCCGAAGCCACTCAAGGTTTTGGCGGCGATGCTGACTTTATCCTCATGAGTTGGTGTCGCAATAAGGAAGTGATAGATACAAAAGCGGACCGCCAGTTGGGCAAGCTCATCGCCTTTGATTTGGATGTCCAGCTTATTCCAGTAATCATTCCATGCCGAGTCGTGTGCTTGCTTGAGCAATTCGTATCCTGTTTGACAGGCTTGTCGCAATATCTTGCCACAGTGTTTTATGGGATCATTGCTTGTTCGGCTAGTCTTTACTGCAACATATTTTGTGACGACGATTTTTTGATTTTGTTCCACCATCAAATTTAATTGATGGCTTGGCTTCCGTGTTTCACTAACATCCGCCCAATCACCATCAACGCTATCCACAGTTGTGCAACTTTGCATGGCAACACGATAGTCACTTGGGTCGGCTGTGCCTTCAAAACATAACACATTATCATTTACACCAACGCTCCAATTGCCCCAATGGTCGATGTTTTCTGGATTGAGTACAGTCGCATCTAAAGAGCTTGTGACGACAATTTCGTGCGTACCATCACTTAACACTTGGATCAAGACTTGAAGTGCCATGACATTGGGGTTATCCAAGCTGGTGAAGCGTTCAAAAGCCAAGCGAACAACATCCTGCTTTGGGCTTAACCAAAGAACTCCGCGTGTTAGCGTCGCTGTTTTCAGGTCTAATGCACGCTCATAACCGAGAATTTTGCCTTCATCTAAACGAAAGGTCTCGCCGTTGATACTAATCGTCAGAGCTAAAGCATTGGGCATGCTTACCAGTTCTGGAACCAACTCACCGTCTTTGTGATTGAAGATTCCGGCAAGTAGGGTCGTCGAATTGTCGTTGGGATAGCTTTCTTCAAAGCTACCGCGCACACCAAATAAACCATTACCAATTGTAAAGATGGTTTCTGTATGTGGGATACGTTCAGGATAAAAGGGACATTCTTTGACTTGCCACAGGCGTTTGTCGTAGGCGTTCATGAGCTTCCTCAATCAAGTCGTAGGCTACTCTCCCGAATAACCAATTCGGGGGTCAATAAGTAATTTTGATGAGCAGGATGAACGTTGGCAATAAGATCAAACAAACCATCAGTTAATAACTCTGCCGCTTTTGTGAGTGGTTGTCGGAGTGTTGTTAACGAAGGCGAAAGATATTCTCCAACAGGCACATCGTCGAAACCTGTAATTGGGACAAAGGTTCCTGTTTCATTCATATAACGGATAGCTCCAATTGCAACTTGATCACTCATAGCTACAACGGCATCGGGTGGATAGGGTAATTGCATCAAGGCATGCGTCTGCTCATAACCGTCATCCGAGCGATTGCGACATAGTCTTGCATAGTCATCTGGAAGTTCGAAACCGTTTTCAGCTAATGTCCGCGTATATCCTCGAAAACGATCATCCCGTGTAGAATTACCCACACGCCAGCCGAGTAAAGCAATGCGCTCACATCCTTGCTGGATAAGATGTTCTGTTGCCAGCCCGATTCCAACATCGCCATCGACATCGACCCAGAAGATTTCATTGTCATATTCCGAGTCTGTTCGTCCAAACATAACGAACGGAAAATCTTTGTCACGCAAGTAATGTACCCGTTTATCATTCACTTTTGGGTCTGCCAGAATCATGCCATCTAAACGACCACTATCGACCAAGTGTTGATAATGGGATAAATCTTGTTCATCCTTTGATTCAAAGATTATCAGCTGACAATCATGAGTTTCTGTTTGTTTCATCACTTCTCGCAAGAAGACTGTTAGCATGGGGCTAAATTCATCGGCAGTGGGCGGGACTTTCCATGCATAACCAATGGTACGAGAGCGTTGTTCACGAAAATTGCGTGCCTGAAAACTTGGTGTGTAGCCTAGGCGGTCTACTGCACTCAAGACACGTTCTCTCGTTTCTTCACTGATATTCCCTTTGTTATTTAGTACAAAGGAGACAGTTGTAACAGATACTTCTGCTTCTTGAGCGACATCTTTGATGGAGGGCATAATTAGATTTGGATTTCTCGATAATGGCTAAGACGATTGACAACAGCTATATTCGCAATTGAAGAAATCACACCGAATGTTAGTAAAGCCCAAAGTGCGACTAGAAAGGTACTGATAATACATACCAGCACGATTCCCAAGCATACGATAGCGGTGAAAAAGGGGTTTTGCAACACCATCACCACAGCATTGCGAGTTGCCCCAAGCAGAGAAGGAGTTTCCATCTCATTATAGAGGGTCCATGTGTAGAGCAAGACACCAATCCAAATAAAGGTAGAAGCCAGCCATATAAAGCGTAAGCCAACAAAAACAAGACCATCCGCCGATTGATAGGCGATGAGGTTGGTGATATTAACTAAGCCAAAAGCGAAATGAGCTAACCCCCAACCTAAACTTTGTTTGAAGTCTTCACGAAAAGTATCCCAGAATGCGGAAAGGTCGGTCTCATGAGGTGATGATTGAGCGTTATAGCCAATACGCATTAAGGCACGGTAGGCGGCTGGCAGGGTAATCACAGGTAGACTACATACCACAAAAGCGATGTTTGCCCAGATGTAGGTATAGCCTTTATGACGTACATCCTTCAATGCTTGCCACAGGACCTGAAACCCTGCCAACATACTCGCTAACCCTTAAGTCCGCTATAGCTGATACCTTCGACAAAGTACCGTTGGAAGACAAAGAATAGAATAGCTAATGGAACAGTCGCAATGACCGCACCAGCTAGGAAAGTATTCCACTCCAAGGTCGCTCCGAACTCACCACGTAACAGTGCTAAACCCAAGGGTAAATTGTACTTATCTGGTGAATTTGTGACGATAATCAGCACGTCCATGAAGTTGTTCCATGTTCCTTGGAAACTGAAGATGGTCAGGGCAGTCAACGCTGGGGTCGCCATTGGTAAAACAATGCGGAAGAACATGGTGAGGCGGTTCGCACCGTCGACTTGTGCCGCTTCTTCAATCTCTTCAGGAATCGATTCAAAGAACTGTTTCATCAAGAATACGCCAAAAGCATCTGCCGCTAATGCTAAGATGACTCCCTGATAGGTATTCAACAAACCGAGTTGCTTCAAGATGATGAAGCGTGGGATCAATAGCACGACGCCCGGTATCATCATCGTTCCCAAGATGAGATAAAATATTGCCCGATTACCGGGAAACTTCATACGAGCCAGTGCATAACCTGCCATAGAATCGAAGATGAGCCTTAGGACGGTGACCGCTACTGCATAGATAATGGTATTCATGAACCAGCGACCAAAGTCAAACTCGAAGATGCGTTCATAACCTTCTGTTGAGGGGTTAAAAGTTAATTCGCCACTCGTCTCTTCTGCTGGTAAATATGCACCTGTATCGGCAGATTGGCAATCTACTCCAAAAGGAGGGATAGGCACAAAGGATTGCGGAATCTGTCGGGTGACGGGAAGGCACTTGAACGAATTGGCTACTGTTAACACAAAAGGAACGGTTTCGATTAAGGCAAAGATGATTAAAAAGCCAAAGCCAAATGTTGCAAGTATTCTTCTAAGGGTTTGATTTCCTTGTTGATTCTCCATCTTATCCCTCCACTGTTTCGCTCGTAAAGCGACGCTGTATCATGGTGAAAATGAAGATAATCACAAAGAGCAACAGAGCTGTCGCCGCCGCTAAACCCATATTGGAGTTGTTAAATCCATTCTCATAAACAATGTAGGCAATGGTCAGTGTCGTCTTTGCCGGACCACCACTCGAAATAACGAAGATTTGGTCAAAGACTTGGAATGTCCCAATCAAACCTAGTGTCACAACAAAGAATGTCGTTGGAGCGAGCAGAGGAACTGTGATCCTGCGGAACGCTTGCCATGAACTTGCACCATCAATCTGCGCCGCTTCATATACTGATGCAGGAATATTTTGTAATGCGGCTAGATAAATCACCATCAATGTACCAATGGTTGTCCACGTATTTAAGATCATGATAGTTAACATGGTCACGCTCGGACCGCTAATCCAATCCCAGAGCGTAATACCCGCAAGCCGTGAACTTGCCCAGTCACCAACGGTATCCCGCGAGACTCCAAACAAGCCAAGGATGTTGTGAATGACACCATTCGGGTCATCTAGCCATGTTACTGCTTCATAGTTCGGGAAAATTGTCCCCAGCACCACGTTTACTATCCCGCTTCGGGTAAACATCCACATGAAGATAATCGAAATCACCACTGAGGATGTAATTGACGGAAAGTAAAAGGCTGTCCGAAAGAAGCTTTTCCCCCGCAACCATTTCTGATTCACGATGACTGCAAGTACAAGCGCGAGAATCGTCTGCATTGGGACCACGCCCAACACAAAATAAACGGTGTTTTTCAACGAGAGGAAGAAATCACGTTGCGCTAAACCTTGCTCAAATAACAAGCGTTGATAATTATCTAAGCCAACGAATTCAAAGGCATCATCACGTCCACCTGCTACAGGTAGTGGGTTATTGACTTCGACATTGCCTTCTAAATCGCCTGTGACTGTATTAATTCGTCCAGTAGCCGTATTGGTTTCGATACCGCGGGAGTCATCAACAGCTTTTACATCGACAAGAATCGTATTGCCTTCTCCAGCCGGTAACTCAGCATCCGCCAGCGTAACAAATTCGAGCGGTTCACTGCCTCCAGACATGACAATCGTTCCAGCTGAGATGGTAATCGCCTCATCAGTCAGATTGGTAAATTCCACTTCTCCAGTTGCACCTTCTGCCGTTTGCCCAAGTGGACTAATCCCATTCCAATCGGTAAAGCTGATTAACAGTGCAAAGCCAATGGGAATAACGAGGAAGATTAAGAAGATAATGACAGCTGGAGCCAAAAACCCATAAGCGGTGATGGCTTCTTCAATTTGTTTTTGACGGAGGGTCTTAAATTCAGTATTGGGTGGCTTATCTTGTGCCATAAAGCCCATCCTACTATCAATAAATTTTTACAGGTTGAGGTTAATCGCAACTAAAGTAGCTGTCTAAAATGCATGGTAGGGGCGGGGCATCTAGTCGACGCAAACCGCCCAACCATCTAAATGTGATTGACTAACTAGTTCCCCATTACTTCTTCAGCGGCGAGTTCAGCTTCAAAGATGAGGTCATCTATCGTGATGTCACCCGCGAAAAGTTGTTGAATACCCGCATTAAAGGCATCGACAAAGGGACCAAAGCCAACATCGAATTGCCAACGGCGTGCATAATCCCCACCAGCGATAAAGGCTTGAACATCGTCTGCATTAAATCCAGTGCCTTCGGAACGGGGTCCCCAAGTGTTAACATAGGCTTCAGCGGCTGCGCCACGGGTTGGCATCGGTCCGAAGGAAACATCAGCAGTCAACAGTTGACCTGCTTCACTTGTCAAGAAATTGACCAATTGCCATGAGGCTTCGAGGTTATCATTATCTGCGGCAACGCCATAACATACGGTGAATGCCATGGTGGCATGTCCACCTGGACCTTCTGGTAATTCAGCAACGCCCCAATTGAGTTCGGGATAGTTTTGGAGCAAGAAGTTAATCACCCAGTTGCCTTCCATCGCCATTGCGGAACGACCTTCACCAAAGGCTTCTCCACCCCAACCAGAGTCTACAACAGAAGGTGAACCACCAGTGCCATTGAGTGCGAAACTCGAATAGTATTCCAAGGCTGCACGTGCGGCATCATCATTCATCGCATAATTACCATCAGCATCCACAACTGCACCACCTGCTTGATAGAGGAACTGCAAGAAACGCGGAAGTTCAGGCGGAGTTACCAAACCAATGACACCCGCATCCGCGTCGGTTAAGGCTTCAGCAGCGGCACTCAGGTCGTCCCAAGTCCAATCAGCGGTAGGATAATCTAAGCCAGCCGCATCAAAGAGGTCTTTGTTATATTGCAAGGCTAAGGTTGAGAAATCTTTTGGTGGGCAATATAGAATGTCTTGATACGTGAAAACATTTAACAAATCAGGATAGAATCCTTCAGGTTCTTCGATTTCACCTTCACCAACTGCCACAACACCTGCTTGCGCCCAGTCAGGCAATCTATAACTATCGATATAGAAAACATTGGCATAATCCCCGCTGGCAAAGCCTGTTTGCATGGTCACCTCGAAGTTGGGTGAAGGGATAAATTCTACGGTGATGCCTGTTTCTTCAGTGAATTGTTCGAGTAGTGCGCTCAGAGTAGCGTCCTCTTCTGGACTCGATGACCATCCACTGAGAACGAGATCAGCATTGCTCCCACTAATTGCGTCGGCAACATCACGAGCTTCCTCTTCTGGATCATCTTGTGCAATGACAAGACTGAAACTCATGAGTGTCAATGCCACTACCAAGAGTAAACTTAATAAACGTAGATGTTTCATGGAGTAACTCCTCATATTGAATAACACTTAAATTTAGTAAAACGATTTACTAAATCGTTTTACCTAGAATAACACATTTTCCTTTTTTGTCAACTTAAGCGGATTTAGGATTGTTGAAGTCAGGTGTGTTGTGAAATACTGTCGAGATGACAAATCCACAACATGCTCTCACCTATGTCCGACATCGCTATCCCAAAGAAGTTATCTCTTATGCAGTCTGGCTCTACTTTGCTTCTGCTTGAGCTATCGGGATGTCGAAGATCTGCTGGTAGAAAGAGGCATTCTTGTCAGCTATGAGACGATCTGTAAGTGGTGTTTGAGGTTTGGTCACGCTTATACTCGACGGATCCGCTGCTATCGCGGTCCGATTGGCGACAAGTGGCATGTGGATGAGGTCTTCATTAAGGTCCAAGGCAAACGCCAGTATTTGTACCGAGCGATTGATCAGTATAGCAACATCCTAGACATCTTCCTGCTGCCACGGCGCAACCGCGAGGCAGTCCTGCCTTTCTTCAAGAAACTGCGAGCGACCTATCAGCAAGTGCCCCGAGTGTTGATCACCGACAAGCTCCGTAGCTACCATGCTACTACAAGATCAGTCTTCCAATCCGTCGAGCATCGCCAGCATAAGGGACTGAATAATCGTATTGAAGCCCCCCATCGCCGAACCCGGAAACGCCAGCGATTTCGACAACAGTTTGCCTGTTCCCACTCTGCACAACGGTTTTTGTCTGCTTTTGAATTCATCCAAGATTTTACTCTCCAAAAACGCCATCTCATGAGTGCAACCGAATATCGGATGCAAATGAATTTCGCGGCGGGGTGCGAGCCACGTGACCAAAGATGCTACTCATTTTACGAAGCGCGTCAGGGATGTTAGTTGGAGTGGTTAGGAAGTGCGTCGCGCACGAGATAATAAACATGGGCGGCTACATCACTGTACCAGCCCACTTGGCAGGTGAGGCAGATCCTAGAAGGCAATCTCCTCTTCGATGTTGGAGGCACTTTCCATGAACTGTATGTGAATGGAGTTAGTTCCATACTAGTGCCTGGCTGCCCGTCGTTGTCCATGTACGGACTGGGTCGCAGACATCTACCCTCGACCAGCACACACTGCTCCTTCTCCAAATATTGACAGACCGTATCAGCCAGCGCATTTCATGCTGTCACCCGGTACCGGACCGTGGTCAACTGTTCACCTCGATAGTAGTTGACCGCCACTGAAAATGAGGTGACGGGTTGCCCTGCCACTTCCCGCAGTTCTGGGGGTCTCCACCAGGTTATCAGTTAAGTTGAGAAAATCCTGTCCAAATCATAATAGATCATGAGGTAATAACTTGAAGAACCGTCCATGAATCTATATTCACGAGTGCATGGAAAACCATCTGTCCATTCACCACAAAGTCTACTGCCCAGCGATTCTCACCTTGGGGCGATACATAGGTTGTCCAATTATCATGGTTGGCTAGGGCGATATCAATCCCATCGGCTTCATAGGCAAGCGCAATCGCTTCATAACGTTGGCTATTGAGCAGGTCATCTTCCTCCAACACGTTTGGGTCAAAGATTTGGTCGATGTATATCTCATCGCCTTCGATATAGAGCGCGACCACCCATGCCTCGATTCCACGATAGAAACTGACTTCCCAATATTGTTCCCAACGATTGTAATCAACCCAAATGTCCCAGAAATTGGGATTGTCGAGGAGGGCTTGCACTTCGCCGTCATTCAGCACGAATTCCTGAACACGCGGTTGCATCACAGCAAATTCACCCGGTGGGAGGGGCTTCGGCACAAAGAACTCGGTGAATTCCATCGTGTCCATATTGACAACAGCATAGCCTAGCCATTCGTCTTCCTGCTCACTATAAAACTCCACATACCAGAAGTTGCCATCATAGACTTCGGCATAATGGGTCCAATCAGGGTAGGTCGCCAGATAATCTGCAAACTCAGGATGCGTCGAGACGAAATCAATTGTCGCTTGTTCGTCAGCATCTTGTGCCAGAGTCATCCCCAGTGGAACAAGAGTTAACAGACCCATCCATAAGACAAGAACAAAAAAACGTTTGCTGTGTATCATGATGATCTCCTTAACTGACCAAGCCCAAAGGCGTGATTGGATGGTTGGGGAAGATAAAACCTAAGTCATCGGTGCGTAGGCGATTTTGGAGTACCTCTGCCACCACATCACGATAATCTGTTGTGATTGCTAAGTCGCCATCATCGAGGTGTTCCGGCTGGAGTGTGGGCCATTTGGAGAAGACTTGCCCACCTGCAACATTTCCTCCCATCAACATCATGAAGTTGCCATGTCCATGGTCTGTACCCGCACTACCATTTTCAACAACGCGCCGACCAAATTCACTCATCGTCACCACGGTCACACGTCCCATCTGCTTCTGCACATCTGCATAGAAGGCACTCAGCCCATGGGAAAGGTTCGTCAATAAACCTGCAAACTCCCCATCCAATGTGCCTTGATTTTCGTGGGTGTCCCAACCACCAATGTCGATGCAAGCGACTTCGAGTCCGACATCTGATTTAATCAACTGAGCCACCTGCTTCAGTCCCATCCCAAATTCGTTATCAGGATATTGGGCGTTGTTTTCCGGTTGATAGGTCGTCGCGTCAATGCGTTGCAGTTGGTCGATGGTGTCAAAGACGAGCTTGGCTTGATGCTCAAGTATTTTTCCTGGAGTAGTGATGGCATAGAGTTGTGCGAGGGTCTGTTGCATCCGTTGAATCTCATCTTCACGTCCTCGCAAGTGGAAGTCCGCGATGGATTGCAACGCTAATGAGGACACCGGACCACGTAACGAAGTCGGGAGCATCGCCCCCATGCCCACCGCACGAAAGGGTGAGTTGCTTCGATACGCTGTCGACTGCAAATGTCGTCCAATCCAGCCCGTGTCGGTTGTTTTGTTACCTGGTGTGCCATATTCCATGAAGAGCATGGCATCAAAGTGGGAACGGCTAGGGTCTATCGAGCCAGTGGCATGAACTACCGCTAAATCCCCACTGTCATAGACATGCTTTAATGATTCCATTGCTGGATGAAAAGCAAATTGTCCATCCAAATCTATCGCACTATTGTCATCATTCGACGGTTCTGGCACAGCTTGTGTCGGACGCACATCATAGTAATTCGCGCCCTCACTATATGGAATCACGGCACTCAGCCCATCAATCCCACCCCGCAGGAAGATACAGACCATCACATCTCCACTGGGCGATTGGTCATCTTGGGCAAAGGCAAGACGTGGCATCCAACTGGGCAACATCGTCGCCCCGACACCCACTGCCCCCACCGTCGCCATCTTTTTCATCCATTCACGTCTTGAAAGGGTCATGATTGGTACGCCTTCCTTGTTCGTTGTTGGTTTTTAGTGATTGGTTCTTGGTGCTTTAGGGCTGTCTTTCGGATAGCATTACACGATTGGATTGAACCATTGAGATGGGTTTCTATTTTCAAGCGTTGTGCAATTTTTGCGTGTGAAAAACGACATTTGGCTTGACATTGCTTGGCATGAATACACATCGTTCGACTCCTATCTACCGCCATTGATACGCTGGAGAAGCCAACATCAGCCCATAGAGCGTCCCCAATTTGGTGGAGAGTAACTGGCTGGTGACCGATGTCGCACCGCTCCTATCATCCGATGCATAAGCAATAAACTCAGCATTCATCTCAGCAGGGAGAGGCATCCCATAGACTTGTGTCGCCACATGATCCACCAACTCACTGATGGTCTGTGGATTACCAACGCGATTGTGCAAATCCGTCCGCAAGAAGCTATCGACGGTACTCAAGGCTTCATGGGTGAGAGTCATGGAGACATTCCAACGAGCTAATAAGCCACT
>JANQRM010000043.1 GCA_028284565.1 Anaerolineae bacterium
GATAGAGCAAGGGAATCACATCCAGCACCGAAGTCACCATTGGCACTGGACAACGCAAGGGCGACCCCCAATAGGGAACATGGGCGATATCCGCCGATAAACGACCAACCACTTGCGGGAATGTCCGTTGCTCAAATAGCACTTTGCCCAGATTGCTCGACGAGGACTTATTGCCAGTCGCAACCACCTCCACACCCTCTGGTACATCTTCAGGCTGGGGGTTATGGGGTGGCATCACCACTGTCAGTTTCAGCGAGGAGTCCAGCTTTCGCAGATGCTTTACCAACCGCCGAAGATACTGTCCACTTCCCGTATTCGTTTGATTCCAGAACCACGCATTAAAGGCAATATGCACGGAGATTGTTTCCTTTGAGGCACGAATCAGTCATGCCCCAAAGGGTAGCACAGCCCCCACAAAAGCATAGTGGATTATTCCTCATCAGCTTCTGGCTCCCACTCAAACAGCATCGTAATCTCGTCTTCATCCAACACTCGATTGTAGATACGGATGTCATCCAACTGACCCTGCAGATAATTCGGGCGACCTGCATTCAAATCTGTGCCGATGTATAGCGGGTCATCCGTCGTGGAAATATCGCTGGGCGCTCCACCTAGCTCTCCAGCGGGTTCGTTGTTAATGAAGATGAAGAGGCGCGACCCATCATAGACGCCAACGATGTGATTCCATTCATCCTCAACCAACGAAACTGTCGAATCAAAGCACCGTTGCGGACCGACACGCGGGGCATTGACGGCTGGTTCAACACATAGCTCTGCTAAATCCCGAATCACCCAAAAGCCATAGCGTGCGTGACCATCGGCTGGACCAGTTTTTTCGAAGAGTGTGTACCACGTGCTGATCTCTTGGGGTGTGAAATAGAACCAGAGACTCAGCGTCAGTTCCGCTTCAAGATCCAAGGATTCCGAATCAGGTACACGGATATAATCGCCGTCCCCATCAAATGACACTGCGCTTGCTTCATTCCCAAAGCGGTCTTCGACAAATTCCGTACCGCCAAAGATGTCGCCATGATTTTTAAACTCGCTCAAATCATCCGCATCTCCATCGAAAGGGAGATGTAACACCAAGCCTTCTGCAAGCGGATTCTCCATCATCTCATCCGCATCGGGAGTGGCTGTCGCATCATCCTGCGCTATGAGGACAAAAGGTAGAAGCAATATCAAGCCGATTATAAACAACTTTGTTTTCATTTCATCATCTCTCAACTGATTAATCGGATTGACTCTATCGCGCTGAAATTAAGAAGACGTTACGTTTGGCTATTGGCTACCCGCTGACCTGCTACTCACTGTTTGCGAGTTGAAAGGCGACACGTTATAGTAGAATCCGATAGTTATTGCTTTTTTTAGGAAGTGTTATGAACTTAGACGGTCAATACACCTTTGATGCCCCTCAAGATACCGTCTGGCAAGTGCTGATGGACCCGGACGCGATTGCCCAAGCCCTCCCCGGTGTAGACAAACTCATTCCTATCGATGGCGAACCCGATGCGTGGCACGCCGATGCCAAAATCAAAATTGCAACCGTCAGTGGAACCTATTCGGGTACGATTCGCATGTCGGAACAGAACCCGCCCACCCAATATCGGCTGACCGTCGCCGGAGAAGGTCAGAACAGCATTATCAATGGCACAGCCCTGATTTCTCTTGCGCCAAATACAGACGACAACAACAAAACGGAAATCACATGGGAAGCAGAAGCCAACATCTCTGGCAAGCTCGCGGGCATCGGGCAACGGTTAGTCGGCGCGGCGGCAAACATGATGAGCAAACGCTTCTTCAATGACTTAGCTAGTCAGATACCAAACAAAGAATAGTCAGCACGTAAGGGCATACTGCTGTACGCCCCTACAGTCGTAAATTATTGCCGTTCTACAAATACCATAACCTAAAATCCAAAGGAGGGAATCCCAACCAAAACACAAATTACCCATCATGATGAATACAGATTATTGAGGAGTTTGTTATGAAAGTATCAATTAAAGTTAACGGCAAAGTAAAGGAGCGTGATGTTGACCCCCGCACCTTGCTTGTCCATTTTTTACGTGATGAACTCGATTTAACAGGTACGAAAATCGGTTGTGATACGAGCCAATGTGGGTCATGTACGGTGCATCTCAATGGCAAAGCACTCAAATCCTGTACTGCCCTAGCTGTACAAGCTGATGGCGGTGAAGTAACCACGATAGAAGGCATGGGAACACTCGACGATTTACATCCCATGCAAAACAGCTTCTGGGAAAATCATGGTCTGCAATGTGGCTTCTGCACACCGGGTATGATTATGGCAAATGCCGCCTACCTAAAGGATAATCCCAACCCCAGTGAAGAAGAAATCCGCCATAGCCTTGAAGGGAATATGTGCCGATGCACAGGCTATCACAACATCATCAAAGCGGTCAAAGAAGCCGCCGGACAGATGGGAGGTGACTAATCATGAGTAGTCGTATTTTTGGTTCTGGCATTAAACGTCGGGAAGACCCGCGCCTCATTACAGGCAAGGCGAAATACACCGACGACCTCAAACTCCCCGGCATGGCACACATGGCGATTGTCCGCAGTCCTCATGCCCATGCTAACATTCAAAGTATAGATACATCCGAAGCGGAAGCTGTAGAGGGTGTAGTCGCTGTCTTCACCGGACAAGACGTGGAACTCGCGGCGATACCCTGTGCTTGGTTGATTCCTGATTCTGACCTCAAAACACCCGATCACCCTCCCCTCGCCAAAGATAAGGTGCGTTACGTAGGAGATGGTGTGGCATTGGTCATTGCCGAAGACCGCTACATCGCTCAAGATGCCGCAGATAAAGTGAAAGTCAGCTACGAAGTTTTGGATGCTGTCGTCAATCCAGAAGAAGCCACCTATAGCGATGCCCCCCAACTCCATGAAGACGTACCCAACAATATTGGTTTCCGTTGGATAGCAAGCAGTGGTGATGACGGTGTCGAACAAGCCTTTGCAGAAGCCGACACCGTCGTGAAAGAGACGATTGTTCAACAACGTCTGTTGCCGACATCAATGGAAGCCCGCGCCGCCCTTGCCCAATGGAATAGCGTGACCGAAGAACTCACTGTCTGGTGTACAAGCCAAAATCCACACATTCATCGCTTCATCCTCAGTGGTGTGACAGGCGTGGCTGAACATAAAATTCGCGTGATTGCGCCCGAAGTCGGCGGAGGATTCGGCTGTAAAATTCCTGTCTATGCCGACGAAGCCCTCACCGCATGGGCGGCAATGAAAGTGGGTCGT
>JANQRM010000169.1 GCA_028284565.1 Anaerolineae bacterium
GGCGCGCCTGCGGGTGTGATTAATCTCATCAATGGGGATGCAGAGGCGATGGGACAGGTACTATTAGAGGATGAACGAGTTCGTAAAATCAGCTTTACGGGCAGTGTCCGAGTTGGCAAATTACTGATGGATGGTGCATCCAAAACGGTGACTCATCTTTCGTTGGAACTAGGTGGTAATGCGCCCTTGCTAGTCTTTCCAGATGTAAATGTTGAAGCAGTAGCTAAGAATGCAGTGGCATGGAAATATCGCAATTGCGGACAGGTTTGTGTTTCACCTCAACGTTTCTTTGTGCATTCACAAATCGCCGAAGAATTCATTGACCATGCGACAACTATTTCAAGAGATTTAGTGTTGGGCAATGGGCTGGAAGTGTCTACTGAGGTGGGTCCCTTGATTAATGCAACACAACGTGACCGCGTAGAACAATTAGTGACAGATACTGTCAATGAAGGGGCGCAAGTATTAGTTGGAGGAAGTCGTCCAATAAATGTCATAAAGGGCTACTTTTATCAACCCACTGTTCTCACGAATGTTCACCAAGATATGCCTGTTTTCAAAGATGAAATTTTTGGCCCAGTGATGCCGATTATTCCATTTGATGACCCAGAGGAAGTCCTGAGTTTGGCAAATTCAACTCCTTATGGATTGGCGGCATTTGTGCAGACAAATGACCTAAATACTGCGACGCAGATGAGTGAACAGCTTGAATTTGGGATGGTCTGTATCAATGATTGGCTTCCAGCAACACCGGAGGCACCCTTTGGTGGTATTAAGCAAAGTGGATTTGGTCGAGAATGCGGACTAGAAGGTTTTGAAGAATATACCGAAACGAAAACAATATTTATTGGTGGAGTAAGTTAGGACGTTATGCCTTGCCCTAACTTGCGGGTTGCTCTTTACGGAAATTGACAAAGCGATAACCTACACCTCGTTCTGTCAAAATATATTTCGGGTCAGAAGGGTCTTCTTCGATTTTTTCCCGTAGATAATTGACATAAAGCCGAACATAATGTGCTTCGTCCCGATATTCATAACCCCATACTTTGGCTAGCAATTGATCGTGAGGAACCGTCCATCCGGCATTTTCGATGAGATGATACAGTAGCCGATACTCCGTTGGACGTAACTTGACCCGGTCGTTTTCGACGATCACTTCGCGTTGATTGAAATCGACGCTCAAACGATCATCAATCTGTAAAATAGATTCTTCTGGCGATGTAGAAGGAGATTCGACACGCCGCAACACCGCTTTGATACGTCCAGAAAGCTCACGGGGTCCGAATGGTTTAGTGACATAATCGTCTGCGCCGAGTTCTAAACCATAAACCTTGTCGTTCTCGTCCCCCTTTGCTGTGAGCATAATGACCGGAATAATTGAAAACTCACGGAGCAAGCGCAAAGTCTCAAAGCCGTCCATTTCTGGCATCATCACATCTAACAAGACGATGTCGGGTAGTTGGGTGCGGATAGATTCTAAGGCTTCAAGCCCACTATGTGCTTCGATAACCTGATGTCCCTCAAGTTCCAAGTTCATGCGAATGAAGCCAATCATCCGAGGTTCATCATCAACAACAAGAATTCGTTTACCAGAACGTTGACTAGCTTTTTGTGGATTCATATATGACGTACCTAATCATCACGATATAGAATTTCAAAGTCTTCCTGTTCTTCATCTTCTGGAATGACTTGAACATAGTTAACACGCCACCAAGGAATAATGACTTCCCGAACCCCTTCATCAACCCAACGCACATCTTTCTCTTCACGACTTCGTGGGTTTCGCAGAATAATAACCGTATCAGTAGGTTTAGAAAGCTCTTCTACCTCACCCTTAACCGGTTCTTGATTCGCAATATGTACGACAATAGTTGGCATGTTCCCTCACTTACTATCTCTTCTCAAAATAAATATGGGCAATGAGCTTGCCTAAGCGGATTTCGTCCCCATCGCGGATAATTCGTGGCTGATCGGGGACTAAACGTTGCCCATTCAAAAAGGTACCGTTAGAGCTCCCATTGTCCATCAGCGTTAACGTATCATCAGCAAATTCAATAGATGCATGATGTCGAGATACTCCCTTATCCAATGCGCCGTAGGGTGTAAAGTCGACATCCGGCTGGGTATCACTGCTAGAATCGAAACGACCCAAACTAATACTCTTGGCCGGTACTAGCGTTAGAGGTTCCGCAGAGTCGCGGACATGCAAGACTACATTGGAGTCAGTCCCAAAGTTGGCAGACCCCCAAGTGCCTTTTTCTGTAACATTCAACGGATCATTTGGAACTTGTTTAGTAGGCAAAGTAGCACTGACGGTATCAGATAAGTTTTGCCCGCAATCTTCACAAAACAACAGCCCTTCAAGATTGTTAAAACCACAATTCGGACAAATAATCATGAGTTAAACACGTATTCTTGAGAATACGGTTTCGCTCCTTTCTGAGTGGGGCAATTAGCTTAGTTATTATCAAGCATTGTATCTGGCATAATCAATGCTCTTGTTTGATATTTGAGTGTCTTTTTCCCTTTATCAGATAAAGCACTCGTGTAGGCAACGCGCTGGGCTTCTGAC
Source organism: Anaerolineae bacterium (assembly GCA_028284565.1). The sequence goes on from JANQRM010000169.1 coordinate 2,573, forward strand.
ATAGTTTGCTGAGCAAGGTCTTCTTCGCCCATCTCAAGTAAACGAGTTGCTAAATTCTCCAAACGCCGAGTCGCTTCGACGATATTTCCTTCTTCGAGTGCTTCCTGTGCACGTTCTTGTAGTCGGTAAAGGGTTAATTTGCTTAATGCATCTAATATGACAGAAGGGGGCTCTTCGATATCGACATTTGATTTAACTTCTAAGGCAATATCGCTAATTGCACAGAAGGCTTGATTAGAATTCTGCAAAATGTCGCCGGTTGTGGCTAAACGTGCCACGGTGCGGAAACCTTCGCTCATATTTGACGGCATTTGAAATTGTAGGAGAACAGATACTGGACGATTAATTTGTAAACCGCCCAGTCTTAATTCTTCATCCGCAATATCCAGTGGTTGTGGATGCGGAGACAACTTAAATGCGAGTTCTAATTTGATATCAGGATCAGGAGCTACACTAAGCTTAAGCCGTTCTGTAAAGGCGTTACTCAAGCTACGGACTTGATTATTCAAAAAGCGAACGACACCACTCGCAGAGGTAATATAGGACGATGTGCCACCAGTTTTACTTGCAATTTCATCCAAAAATTCATCGTTCCAATCGCTACCCAACCCCATGGCACTAATACCAATGCCTTTTTGTGCCGCCAGGTTCGCCAATTCCAAGCATCGTTCTTGATCACCAAATGTATGACCATCCGTTAAGAGAATGACATGATTGACCATTTTGCTATCAAGGTACAACTCATTTTGAGAGATACCCGTGGATAAGCCCTGATATATTTCGGTTCCACCATATGCTGACATCATACTAACACGAGCTTTTAGGGCAGGTTTGTTGACAACAGGTGTTGCCTCAATGATGATATTCGCCCGATCATTAAAGCTGATGATGGATAAAACATCATTTTCTGTGAGGTTGTCGATGATTTGATGTGCCGCGACTTTGACTTTGTCGAGGCGCGTACCTTTCATAGAATTACTATGGTCCAAGACCAAAGTAAGGTTTAATTTGGAGTCCGTCCCGCCTTCAGTTTGTTGAGCTTCTGGTGCAGGGAATATTTCTGCTAGGAGGTAAATAACCTGTGACTCAGCAAGCGGGGCGATTGAACGTCGGCTAGGGGTAACTCGAAGGGTAAAATATAGATCGTTGGGATTCTTCTTTCGATCACGTTCTTCATCATAATGCTTCCGACTCAGGGAATCGGATAGTGCATTATAAGCGACAGACACAGCTTGAAATTGCCCAGCTGCACCGGGGTGGTTAGGGTTAACGTCCGGATGAAGGCGTTGTGCTAAACGTCGGTAAGCTCGTTTTATGTCTTCGTCGCTTGTCTTGGGAGATACGCCTAAAACGCTATAATAATCTATATCAGTGGTCATATTTTACTTGCTACCCGGGATTTTTATGAGGACTGCTGTGATGTTGTCTGTGCCGCCATTTGTGTTGGCAAGGGCGACCAATTTGTCGCAGGCTTGTTGAGGCGAATCGGATGAGTCAACAATTCGTTTAATATCATCATTGCTCATTAAGCCCCACAGACCATCACTACAAAGTAGAATTTGCGAATTAGGTGGCATAGGACGAATAAGACGCTCAACTTCAAGATTTTCGTTTTGCCCTAATGCCCGATAGAGAACATTCTTTTGTGGATGATCTTCAGCTTCTTCAGGTGTTAGTTGTCCGAGTTCAATTAAGCGTTGAACTAAGGAATGATCGCGGGTTAGTTGTTCAACGCCGGAATTCCTAATCAAATATGCACGACTATCACCCACATGAGAGATATAAGCCAAATTACCAACCAACACGACAGCAGTTAATGTCGTTCCGCCATCTGGTACGGTCTCATGCACGACAGCATTAGCTTTTTGGGTGGCTGATACGAGTGATTCAACGATAGTTGGGCGTTCTGAATCTGTACTATCATCTGCGTCAAGCATTGGCACATAAATCGAACTGAGGACGTCTGATGCCAGATACTGTGCCGCAATGCTCGATGCTTTTTCACCATCATGGTGCCCGCCCATACCATCAGCAACCACAAATAACCCAAAGTCAGGACGATTCTCTACGGTTCGACTACTAGCCAGAAAGACATAGCTGGAGTCTTGATTGTTCTCACGGATCATGCCTTGATGCGATGATTGCCCGAATGTAAGCTGGCTATTTTCTACAGATACGATACTTTCAGAGTCTAATGGGCGTGTTGCTCCATCTGGAATGTTGCGATCAACTAATTCCTGAGTTTTCCCATTACTGACAAACTGGCTCGTTGATGTTTCTGAAATATCATCAACAGCAGAAGCGGGGGCTGTCACAACATCCTGTGAGTCAGAATTTTTTTCATCTTCTGTTGATTGACCCAAAATGCGACGAAATATATTCATCAGACTTTTCCAGACGGTATTGAACATAAACTATACAGAGACATTTGGAAGGGCGTAAATCGTGTGGTCAAACGACCCAAACAAGATCAATTCCTCTGTGATAAAAGGAATAGATGTAATGGGTGATTCGGTCTCGAATTTCCATATTTCTTTGCCAGCACGTGTCTCAAGACAATAGAAGGTGCCATTTGTACTCGCAAAGTACAGGCGTTCATCATGGACAATTGGAGAGCCAACGATGGCTTTTTCTGTGTTAAACTTCCATTTTTCTTTACCGGTTTGTGTATTGATTGCATACATATGTCCATCAGTGCAACCAATAAATACCAGATTGCCATCAACGACTGGGGAAGAAATAATCGGGGAGCCAGCACGGAAACGCCACATGCTAAATCCACTACCTGCATCAATTGTATAAAGAAATCCATCATATGAGCCTACATAGCAGATTCCTTCAATGTCAACATAGGGGCTTGATGTAATAGCGCGTTTGGCACGAAACGCCCATTTACGTGATCCATTGAGTTCTAGTCCAACAACCTCACCACCTTCACTACCGACGATTACCATTTCATTGGTAACGAAGGGACGGCTCCGCACAGCAGAACCAAGATCATATTCCCATAGATAACGTCCATTTCCAGAGACTAAGGCATAGAGCTTTCCATCATCACTACCAAAGAACACATGACCATGAGCGACGCGGGCTGTCCCACGAATTTTATCGTTGGTTGTATACGACCAATTAATGCGCCCATTTTTGTAGTCGAGAGCGTAAAAAGTGTAATCTTCAGACCCGAACATAATCAATTTGCTACTTTGGTCGACAACTGGCGAGGAGACAATTCCACCATCAGTTGGGAATTTCCATATGAATTCACCATCCTCTTCATTTAATGCCCAGATATTCGTGTCATATGACCCGATAAAGACCATATTGTTGTAGACAACCGGACTACAGCGTATCTCGTCTTCAGTCTTGAAAGTCCATTTGGGTGTGATTGCACCTGTACCCGTTGCAACATCACCAAAGACAGTTGTTCCATCCTCGGGTTGGTCGCCATTTGTTGCAATACGAGGTGCCATCTTGGGCTGACCATAGCGGACTTGGAGTAAGGCTTCCTTCATTTCAATACAATTCTGGAAGCGATTCTCTGCTTCAAAGGCAAGGGCTTTTTCAACAATTGTAATAAGCTCAGGCGAAGCCTCGTCGTTGAACTGATCAATGGGACGTTCTGAGAAACTAAATGGTGTAGCAAGGCGAGGGTCTTGCCGTGTCAGAACTTGATGAAGCGTTGCACCCAAGCTATAAATATCACTCAGTGGATTCACATCACCTTTATATTGCTCAGGTGCAGAGTAGCCTTCTGTACCGATCATGGTGTTCTTTTTGCCACTGACAAAAACTTTCGCAATACCGAAGTCAATCAACCGCACCTTGCCAAGATGATCAATCATGATATTGGCGGGTTTCATATCACGGAATATGATGGGCTCTGGTTGATGGCTATGCAAATAATGCAGAACATCACATAAATCAATTGCCCACTCTAAAATCTTATCGAGCGGCAAGGACTTGGTCTTGGTAAGAATTGCCTCTAAATCGCTTCCATTGATATATTCCATGACCAGATAGACTTGATCATTTTGCTCGAAGGAATCATAGATTTTCGGGATAGCGGGATGAGCTAACGTGGCGAGTATATTGGCTTCACGTTGGAAGGTCTTGACCGTTGAGGCGCGCAAATCTGGATTGTTAGTAGTGACGATCATTTCCTTGATGGCAACTAGACGCTTAGCATCCGGGAAGTTTAGGTCACGCGCTTGGTAAACATGCCCTTGACCGCCCCCGCCAAGTACCCCCAATATTTTATAGCGGGTGAGAAGAATCGTGTTGACCTGCAAAGCACCTTCAAATTGAACTTCATCAATCCCACCGCTGAATTTTGTGGTTTCTGGCATGATCAGTACCGTTTACTCTATATATTTACAAAAGCTGGAATAAAGATTGATTTATTATATTGAACCTGACACAATACCGCAATCTTCTTTCATAATCTTACACCAAAAACGCGATTATGGGTCACTCATCTTTGTCAATATATCTTCATATCCCTTTCTGTAGCACAAAATGTACCTATTGTGCCTTCAATACCTACACTGATAGAAGCAACTTGATTGAAGATTATGCCTCAGCTTTAGTTCAAGAAATTGCTATCGTGAGCAAATCACAGCCCGACAATACCGCGGTTGATACCCTCTTTTTCGGGGGCGGTACGCCGAGTTTATTATCACCCAAACACTATGAAAAACTTTTTGATGCTTTGTATCGTTCCTTTGCAATTGGGAGCGAAGCAGAGGTCTCTTTGGAGGCTAATCCCAATGATTTGACATTGCATTATCTACAAGACTTATACTCAGTCGGGTTTAATCGACTGAGTATAGGGATGCAAACGACCAATACAAAAACTCTACACTTGTTCGACAGACGACATAATACCCAAGATGTTATCAAAGCAGTAAATTTTGCCCGCCAAGCCTCATTTGATAATGTTAATTTAGATTTGATATTCGGAAATCCATATCAAACCTTAATGGATTGGGATTCAACCCTTACGATGGCATTGTCGTTAGATCCTGAGCATTTCTCCTTGTATAACTTAGAACTCAAAGGTGGCACAGTCCTTCGTGAACAAGTGGATTCAAATGCCGTTCCACGACCTGATGATGACCTTTCAGCAGATATGTACGACCTTGCCAAAGAACGTTTGGATAAGGCAGGTTATCAACAGTATGAGATTAGCAACTGGTCAAAGGCTAAGTATCAATGCCAACATAATCTTCAATATTGGCATAATCGAGAATACATCGGACTTGGGGCAGGTGCACATGGATTTGTGAATGGCTTCCGCTACTCTAATGTCTTACTACCTGAACGATACATTGACTTACTAAAAGTAGATAACTTCGAACGTGAGTTCCCCCTGACGCCTGGAATGGCTAAATCTATACAAGTTAATCGACAAACTGAGATTGCGGATACTCTGATGATGGGATTGCGGTTAACGCAAGAAGGTATTGAACTTGAGTCATTTAAGCAACGCTTTGCTATTGACTTGGCAACGACCTATAAAGTGCAGATTCAAAAATTTTCTAATTTTGGCTTACTAGAATTGACCGATGACCGATTACGGTTGACAGAGAAAGGTTATTTTTTGAGCAATGCAGTAATTCGAGATTTCATTTAGTAATTCCGTTGGAAGAGGAAGTCAATCAGCTGGGTGAGATTCTCTCGTCCTACAGAGTTGGGTTGTGTCGAATTGAGGGCTTCCATTGCTGTGTGATAATATCGTTGTTCTTGTTGCTGAGTGTAAGCTCTTGCTTCAATTGCATTCAGTGCTTCGATAGAAGGCTGGACATCCGACTGTTCGATTGTGTCTTGTGCGAACATTTCTCTGAAGTCTGCGCTTACTTGCAATCCATATAGTATCGGTAACGACTTCTTTTTCGACAGAATGTCTGTCGCTGCGGATTTTCCTGTAACTTCAGGGTCGCCCCAGATGCCGAGAATGTCATCCCGAATCTGAAACGCAAGTCCCAGATTCAGACCGAACTCCGCATAACTTTGAACTATATCGGAATCAGTTGTTGCCAAATTCGCTCCCATCGCGGCACAAGCAGACAATAGGGCGGCGGATTTTCCCTGTATCATTGAGAGATATTCATCAACTGTGACATCGTTTCGGGTTTCAAATTGCATGTCTAGATGTTGACCGCGAGTCAGTTCTAAATTGGTTTCATTAAAGCGTTGCCATACACTCAAGACTTTCTCGGACGAGAAATTATTTGACAAAGTAGAGAGTGCCTGATAAGCATGAGTGAACATGGCATCACCAGCGTTAATCGCATTCGCAATCCCCCAAATTGTCCAGACAGTGGGGCGGTTGTGGCGTTGAGGACTTTTATCTTGGATGTCATCATGAATGAGTGAAAAATTATGAAGCAGTTCTACCGCAACAGCGGCAGGTAGTGCCTCTTGCCATTCCCCACCACTGGCTTCGTGACACATCAATAACAAAATTGGGCGAAGGCGTTTACCTGTCAAATGCGGATAGGGTTGGTTATGTTCATCTACCCAACCCATCGCATACTTCAACATGATGGCAAGTCCGATTTCCTCCAGAGGAACGGAATCAATTGCAAGCTGGGCAGACTCTTCAATCTCTGCAAAGTAATGTTGAGTAATGGCTTTGAGTGTGGACATTACTGCTTTGCCTTAATGAGTTGAATGTTTGCCAGACCATCTAAGTCTCTTGCACCGCTACATAGCATCGCAATGCGAAGCTGTGCCTTGAGTTCTTGAACAAATTGGTCTACCGCTTCAGCTGAATGATCAGCGGCTTTCAAGAAGGGACCTGCTATACCGCCAACTTTCGCTCCCAGTGCAATACACTTGGCGATGTCGATACCGTCGCGTAAGCCACCACTGGCAATAATATCTAAGCTAGGTGCGCCTTGTTTAGCATATTGAATCGCATCGGCGGTTGGTATTCCCCAATCGGCGAAACTTGCGGCGACTTTGGCATGAAACGCATTCGGTGCGCGAAAATATTCAACTTCGCTCCACGATGTACCGCCGGATCCTGCGACATCAATTGCAGAAATTCCTGCATTGGCTAAATCGCGTGCATCTTGCTTACTGAACCCCCAGCCAACTTCTTTGGCGATGACTGGTACACCAATCGATTTACAGACTTGTTCGATTTTTGAAAGAAGTCCAGCGAAATTCGTGTCGCCTTCTGGCTGAACGGCTTCTTGGAGGACATTAAAGTGCAAAATGAGTGCGTCGCCTTCGATCATATCGACTGCTTTGCGACATTGTTCGACACCGTAGCCATAATTCAATTGTACAGCTCCCACATTTGCCAATAGGAGAATGTCTGGAGCGACATCACGCACATCATAGGAATAGGCCAAGGTTGCATCTTCAATCATCGCACGCTGTGAACCTATGCCCATCGCAATCTTGTGATGCTGTGCTGCTTTTGCCAAATTGTAATTAATACGTTGGGCGATTTCTGTCCCACCTGTCATTGAAGAAATCAATATAGGTGAATCTAATTTTTTTCCGAATAGAGCGCATTGTGTATTGATGTCTTGTAGGTCAAGTTCTGGAACTGCACGGTGCAGAAATCGATAGTTCTCTAAGCCGGTTGTTAGATGTGGAAACTGTACATCTTCGTCTAAATTGATCCGGATATGGTCCACTTTACGACTTTCCGTCGTTGGGTTTTCCGTGACTTTCCCCATGTATGAGTGTTCCTTTGTTGTAGGCACGACTTAGTTGGCGATTATCATGCCGTTATCGTACTGTTGAAGCGATAGTGTGTCAATGACAGTGAAGAAGGGACTTGGACTAGCATGGTCAAGGTTTCTCGGTATAATGTGCCTATTCTAATGACAATGTATTCAATACCCTAAAAGGGAGGATCAAACATGGCATCAGTTGAAGAACGTGTAACCAGCATCGTGGTCGAGTTGCTGGGTAAAGATGAAAGTGAAATCAGCAAAGAGTCTCGTTTCCGTGAAGATTTGGAAGCGGATTCACTTGATCTTGTGGAACTCATCATGGCATTTGAAGAAGAATTTGGTGGTGAAATTAGCGACGAAGATGCACAACAAATTGAAACTGTTGGGCAAGCTGTCGAGTATATTCAGAGCAATATGGCACAGTAGCCTTCCTTCTTCATAATCATTCGATATTTGACACGGGATAGTCTGCGGGCTATCTCGTTTGATTCTGGGTCATTTGTTAGAATTTACTATTTTTGCGTGGTTTGAGTTTGGTTTGTAAAATGTTGGCATTCATTTTTCCCGTTGCGCGGATAATATATGTTTTCGACGGTTGGCAGGCGCGTTCCGGTTGTAGCGACGGTTAAAGTTAGAATGCGGTTTGGATTCGATTTGCGCTCGTTTTTCCCGTCGGGTAACAACTATGTTTTCGGCGGTTGGCAAGGGTGTTCCTGCCGTGTGGCGGTTAAAGGTTAGATTTGAGTTAGTTTTAGATTTTAGATGACAGATTATTGACATCAGAGATTAGCTTTGAAACTTTAGCATTTCAGCGATCAGCTTTCAGGATATACACCTAACTTTTATTGCTCATCTGTTCTGTCTCAATATATCACATAATGTCAGTAAATTGGGATGCAAATGGCTATGCATATGCATCACGTTTAAGGAGATGCCGATTCAATCCTATCAGTGAGTGGATATATAGCGTGATAAGTAGAGGTGCGCCAAGTCCACAAGTTGCGGGTTGTTGGACACTTGCCAATAGTCGTAGCGATTCCGAAACACCGATAAACGTAGTAACAATTCCTATGATGAGCAAGAGGCTGAGAAGTAACGTTTGATAACTTAGTAGTCGTTTCCATCTGCTGAAAATTATTGCTAAAAGACTGACGCTACTGAGTATAAATTGCTGAGTGTAATTGAGGTCATCACGAGCTGATAGGAAGAATTCAAAGGGTGGTAACTGGGCAATGCTGAGTACGATGATTGCTAAAACAGAAAGCCAACTGTGGATTGTGCTTTGCTTTTGAAATGCGAAAGCGATCATCCAGCAGACGATGGTGAGTTGAAGGCGTACAAATAGGCTAGGGAGACGCACTGGATGTGTTGATGGATGTAAGCTCACCCATTCTGCAAGGTCGTAGGCATTAAGAGACATCCCTTGAGTCGGCGTATCTGCCCATACAAGGGAGTAGGCAATCAAAGCCAAGAAAATAAAGAGCCACCACAAATACCGATTTGTCATATATTTATACCAATGAATCGAGTGTTTCGTGGATTTGTCTGTCTTCACCTCCCTGTTGCTCGAAGAAGTTCATCATGAATTCGCTTCGTCGTTGACGGAGAGCAAGCGGGGCGACTACTCGAATATCTTCAATATTTGCGTTGGTGCGTTGGTCGGCGGCGGCATAGGCACGGGCGGCTTCAAAGAGCGTGTATTCAGCACGATGCGAGTCGATATCGAGCTTACGGACGAGTTCTATGCCTGCTTTGAGCGCAGAGTCATCGAGTGCTGTCTCACGAAGGATTTCTCGTGCTGAGATGATTTCATCTTGTGCTTGGGCAGTTTCGTATTCCCAATGTTTGATAAAGCCAGTTGGGTTGCGTCTATAATCGCGCACTCGTTTGTAGACCTGAACCCGCGCTTCTTCATCTTCGAGTCCACGGACGTTGATACGCAAGCCCAATCTATCGAGAATTTGCGGACGCAGGCGACCTTCTTCGGGATTCATCGAGCCTATGAGTACAAAACGTGAACGATATGTGCCGGAGACTGCGCCACGACGGACGGTATAATGCCCCTGGGCTGAGGCATCGAGAATGGCATCAACAATTTGGTCATCGAGCAAGTTGATTTCATCAATATAAAGGAGATTATTATCAGCCCGCGAGAGAATACCCCGTTCAATACGGACGATGTTTCGACTGACGGCGGCACGTTCATTGAGACTGCCAACGACATCTTCTAAACGGGCATTAAGGGGTAATTCGACTAATTTGACGGCTTCGTAGTGTGAGATGCTGTCACCATGTTTGAATTTCTCGTAGCAATCGGGGTATAGGTACTCCGCGTCTTCATCGGATAGATTCTCTAGGTCATCTGGCAAAATACCTTCCTCGCAATCGCTGACCGCGACATGGGGTAAGATACCTGTCAGACTGCGGACAGCGGTTGTTTTGCCAATTCCCCGCGGACCAATGAGCAAGACTCCGCCGACGGCTGGGTTGATAACAGCGAGCATAAGAGCG
>JANQRM010000172.1 GCA_028284565.1 Anaerolineae bacterium
TTTTGGAGCGTTTGCATGGCGGCTGGTGGATTACATTGTTCGATGCCGGGGGATTTCTCTTTGAATGCAGATAAGCCGAATCCGTTATGATCTACGCAAATGGAAATGAGTTGACGATTCGAGGAGACAACCATGCCGGGTATTTCTTCCCAGATGCTGTGATTACCTGTCCAGCCATGTACAAAGACAACATAGCCTTGCACATTGGCGATACGGTCTACAAGGAATTCATCGGGTGTCTCAAAATCTTCGGGGAAAGTAATTTGCCAATAAAAATCAGTCAACCCACTGTCAGAGAGGAAGTTTATCCCTGCTTCTCGATCAATATAGCCTTTTTCCATCAAATCATTGAGGCGATATTCCAGAATGTAGGTGTTCGGGAGTTCACCTTCTTCTCTATTGAAGTAGCCCAGTACCCATTCCATATGGGGATTCATCATGCTCATGTATTGTCTCCGATAGGTCATTGATGGTTTAGGAGAGTATAACATGAAACAAGAATTGTAAGATATTTTGAGGGTGGTGTGATTATCAAAAAGACATATCACCCTAAATTGAAAATGAGGCGCGTTTTGCAGGTAGCTAAGAATTAGCTCCGCGCAATTGAAGCTATAATTTGATTATGGACATCAATCATAATTGCAAGATTAATCGCTAAGCCGGCTATGCCAATGCCGACAAACATTTCGCCGCCGGGAGCTGACATACCAGCAAAAATAAGAAACAGGATAATTAGCCCGATAAATATGAGGATACCTCCACCAAGATGGGCTGTACCTCGAATGATGGTCTTGCCAGTGGTGGGGTCTTTTTCGATAATACCTTTGGCTCTGGCAGAGGTATAAGGGATGATACGGCGGATGAACCGATCTCTCACAATTTTAAATTCACCAAGTGTGGAATGTCTTGGGTAGGCATGGGCTTTCCGTCTCCACGGGAAAAATGCACCTGCACCATCACCTTCAGTGAAACGAATTTGCTGTGCAATCTCCTCTATTGAACGCTCGCTGGCGAACTCAAATGATTTTGGAAATAGAAATCAGTCCCAACTTCCCGATTGAGTATGGGAAGCACGATTTTTGGGTTTGTCAGTGTCGTAAAATGAACTCAAGAGCATTCTCCTTATGTCAAAATTTATGTTAAAGGGTATCCACCAACGTGATGATAGATACCCTATCGCTTGTTTACTTAGGGGCAACCAAGATAGGTATGGAGATCACTGAGGTCTGTACCACTAATCGCCGAGTTCCATGTGAGGATTTCGGCAACACTCCCGTTGAAGTTACTGCCAGAACTATTCCCGCCACTGTGATACTTCGAACTGCTATTTTGACCCATCACGCCGATTCCACCGCTATGCGCTGTCAATGTGCCTGCATCGTTGTTTGAGCCGATTGAAGTCCCATCAACATAGAAATAGGTGTTGGGATTATTGAGAACAATGATAGCGTAGTAGGTTGTGTTCGGTTGAATAGCGATGTTGTGGTTCTTAAGACCCCAATTGGGACTTAAATTCCAGATACCAAGATACAAATTGCCGCCGTCGATATAGACGTTTATTCCCCGTGTTCCGCCACCTTGCTCATATATCACCTGCTTTCCACTAGTATCGGCACCTGTGGTGAATTCAACAGCAAAGGTCTTCTGATCATATGAACCTGTATTGATGTTAACATGATTCCCAATATGATAACGTCCACTGGTTGAGGTAGCATTGTGATTGTTCCCACTCATATCACTCACTGAGGAACCTGTGAAGTTTTGTAAGCGGAAGACAAAGTTCGATGGCGGAGATGCTGTCGCACAAACATCAACGGTTGCTGTGGGGGTCGGTGTATTTGTAGGCGTAGGCGTTGGTGTATTCGTTGGACTACCGCCTCCACCTGTTGTAGATGTCGTACTACCTGTTGAGCCTGTTGTTACACTGCCTGATGTACTGGTGGTTCCGCCGGATGTTGAGGTTGTCCCGCCGCTAGTAGACGTTGTGCCACCAGAAGTAGAAGTCGTGCCGCCACTGGTTGAGGTCGTCCCTCCTGATGTACTAGTGGTTCCGCCGGATGTGGAAGTTGTTCCGCCACTAGTAGAGGTTGTTCCACCAGATGTGCTGGTTGTGCCACCACTAGTTGAAGTTGTGCCGCCAGAAGTCGAAGTTGTTCCTCCGCTAGTAGAGGTCGTGCCTCCAGAGGTGCTGGTGGTTCCGCCACTGGTACTTGTCGTGCCACTTGATGTCGATTGGGCGACTTCAAAGCAGGTATCGGTTCCAGTTGCTTCTAAACTACAAACCACATTGGAAAAAACATTGCCAATGGAAGGTCCTAAGATTGCTAGCACTACAATCGATGCCACAGAGACCAAGACAAGAATCAAAGCATATTCGACTAAACCTTGTCCGTCTCTTCCTTTCTTTTGTTTTGGGGTTGATGAAAAAATTGACATGAACCCTGTTCCCTACACATGATTTACAGATAATGACACCAAAGCGATGAATGAATGCTTTGTTAAATCAAGTATAGGGTCAAAATGAGGATAGAACCCTTAATATATAGAAGAGAGGGGCTAGCTTGCAGAGGAAATTGCCTGTTGATAGACCGTTTCAAATTGTTCAGCAATCTGTTCCCAAGTAAACTTTTCTTGGACTAAATCTTGTCCATTTAGCCCTATATCGTGGAGTTTTGTAGAGGAGCTGAGGAGCGTTTTTAGGGCTTGTTCAATCGCATCAACCTCTACATCAACGATCAAGCCTGCTTCATACTCTGCTACTTCAGGTAAATTACAACCGGGCGAAATCAACACTGGGATACCACTGGCTAGGGCTTCGAGGACTGCCATCGACAATCCTTCTCCAATGGCAGGGAGTGCAAACACATCGGTAACAGCATAGGCTTGTAAGCGTTCATTGCCTTCTAAATAACCTGTGAGAATAATTCGCTCATCGTGATAGGACTCAAGGGTTGGTTGCATCCCCTCATCGGGACCGACAATTAGCAGGCGTGTATTTGGCATATCAGCTTTGATGAAGGCTTGTGCCAATAAATCAACTCCTTTGCGCGCCTGTAACCGTCCCATAAACAACACCACTGTTGCATCCCCGATGCCATATCGTTGTCGGAATTCGTCAGCATTCGGTAGTCTCTGATAAATCGTTGGATCGATTGCATTAGGGATGATATGGAATTCAGCAGGGATTTTTCGCTTGCCAAATTGTGTCCAGAGTGCTTGAGCATCGACAAGTTCCTGATGGGTAAGAGCAATCACATGATCGAAGCGTCTAGCGAGGGCTGGACTGAGCAATGTATCCCATGCTTTTTTGAGACGACTTCTACCTGTGCTGTGAATAAGTGTGCCATGTGGCGACAGTATCATTGGGATTTTCATCTGTTGGGCAATTGGTGTCACGACCAGATTCTCAATCGTGCGGAATTCGTGGCAATGTAAGACATCCACATCGTCTAATATTTGTTGAGCAAGGGCTTGCATCTTGTTGGGGGTAGATAGATTTACTTTTCCTCTCAGTTGAGGCGATACATTTGGGCTACGATAGACCTGTATGCCATTGATGATTTCTTCTGCATGGTTAGCATAGCGTGAGGTTTGGTCAAGTGCGTCGGTAGTGAGGACGGTGATGCGATGTCCCCGTTGATGGAGAACTTGTGTCATCCCTTCGACGGAGCGCACTACGCCCCCAAACGCATAAGCAGGTGTATAGTAGGGTGTCAGATGAAGAATGTGCAACGCTATCTGCTTTCTTAATCCTCGAATTCACCTCATTCTATCGAAAATTTCCCAATTTTCACCAATCCCTTGACTCTCAAGTTACTTGAGACAGTAGACTTTTTGTGTCATGACAATTCGTATCATCGTTTGGAGAGCATATGTTCAAAATTGGAGATTTTTCCCGAATCAGCCAAGTTCCCGTCTCGACCTTACGTTACTATGCAGATATTGGTTTGCTTGAACCTGTCCGAGTCGACCATGAATCCGGCTATCGCTACTACTCATGGACCCAACTCCCACGTTTGAATCGCATTCTTGCGCTGAAAGATTTAGGTCTCTCACTGACACAACTCAAGTCCTTACTTGATGATGAATTGTCACTGGAAGAGTTAAAAGGGATGTTCAAACGGAAACAGGCAGAGCTACAAGCGCATCTCACAGAAGAACAAGCGCGGTTAGATCGAGTCTCGGCACGACTGAAACTAATAGAACAGGAGCAGAAAATGCCAGAACAAGAAGTTGTCCTCAAATCGATTGACCCAATTTATGTATTATCTGTCCGTACAGTCATCCCAGAGCAAGATGATGTCGCTACTTTGCTCACAGAAGTCTTTGGCAACATCATGCCAAATGGGATAAATCCAATGGGCGCGCCTATGACCATTTTTCACGACCCCCAATTCAAAGAGAAGGAGTTGGACATCGAAATCGCTGTGCCAGTGGATAAAAGCGTCACCCAAACTTTCGACCTTAGCCAGAATCGACAATTAAAGCCCAAAACACTCGAAGCTCTAGACAATGTTGCGTCATTAATCCATCAAGGGGGATATGACACGCTCTTACAATCGTATACTGTTCTCGCCAAATGGATTGAAGACAATGGCTACGAAATCGTCGGGCAACCCCGTGAACACTACATCAGTTCACCAGATGCTGAAGGCGGTCCCATGACCGAAATTCAATATCCCGTGAAAAAGTAAAAAACATCAGCTTGGGCATATCACTATGGTATGCCCTTACTCATATATCTCGACTTGGATTCCAACTTCACCCAATGCTTCTCGCAGGGTCTGCGATTGTTCAGCACGGATAATACATGCCATTGGTCCCAAGCGACTTCCTAAAAACCGCCGTAACTGAGGTGAATCATAGATACGGTTCATGAGTTCTGGCGATGTCGTCCGCAGAAGCATGACTTGTTCAAACGTGACTTCTGCTTTTGCGCCCGATTGCCATGTTTGGAGCAGTTGCGTAATGGTATGTGGTATGGGCTTATTATCCAGATGGCGATTGAGAAACGCGGTTATGTGTTCATGTGTGATGCCTTGATCTTGTCCGCGTTGGATACCATTCGCATCTATCTTGTAGACATAGGTATTGCCAGCACTCAGCCATGAGGTAAAGCGCGCTAATTGAAAGCGATCAAAGCGATTGACTCGCCGTGAAACTTGGATTGTTCCGTCCGTATTGACAACAATCGGGTCGGTATCATCTGGCACAATTACCCATTCGCCCATTTCAAAAAATGCCCGACCATAAGCTGTTAAGCGGACTGCATCATCCGCTGTATCGACCAATCCCAACCAATGTAGCGGACCCATCAGGTAGAATTCCAGTAATGCTCCTTCGACGGCATCCCAACTCTCGAATCCACGTAGAAATGCTCCTTCTTCATTGCGGATATACCAACTGTCATAATCACTCCCCGGACGTTGGAAGTCTGGCTCGACGTCTTTCACCATGTCAATGAATTCATCTATCGGCAACCAACCTTCTTCAGGGGCAAATTCACCCAGCATACCCAGAATAGTTTGTCGCCCCACGACCGGATCGTATGCCCAGCCAGAGTCATCAGGAAAGAGTCCCGGTACATGCCATAAATCTCGATAATGTGTACTGAGTCTCCACGCGTCTGCCAGCATCTTGACTTGCTCACTCCGATTTGCCGTCAACCAACGCCGAGCTTCCGCACGTTTCGGGAATGCACGCCCATCACTTGTGGTCAACAAGTCCGCACTGACTCCGACTCCCAGCAAAAACGCCAAGCGGATTTCTCCGTCCGTCAGCATAAATTGCAAGAGGCGATGGCGGTCATCATTCGAAAAATTGTTGCCTTCAACATGCGTTTCGTTCACCTGCAGATAGGCAAGCAGGGTGGTTAAGTCATCAACAAGAGAGGTATCCGCCTGCTGGATATTTTCGACAGCTTCAAGCGGAGGAAT
>JANQRM010000179.1 GCA_028284565.1 Anaerolineae bacterium
GTCCAAGGAGTACGTCCGCGATGAAGTTCCAAATGGGCCTGTACATCATCAATCTTGAGATTCGGACGCACAGAATGAGCATAGCGTCCCATAATTAGACGTTCTGGCGTGTCTTGTTGCAAGCGTTGAATGGAGACATCAATTTCGCCAGCATCAATATCTATCGCCGCCGATTCAACACTACCTCGTGTGATGCTAAACGGACGGGTGCTTTCAGTAGGCAAAAAATCGCCGCGCAACAAAATCCATGCACCCACAATCACCAAGAGTAAAGGGAGCAGATTAACTAGATTGAGGTCGCCTAGAAAAAGAAAGCTATTTAGCAGGAGGATAGTCCCCAGCAAAATAAGAACAAGGGACCAAAGCCACAAACTGCGACCTTGACCCCTTGAACGTCGTCTTGATTGACTCATCTCGAATCGCCCTTAAGCGTCGTAGAGGTAATCCTTCAAAATTACGTGCGCGGACGATTGGCGCAGACGGTTGAGAGCTTGAGCTTCCAACTGACGCACCCGTTCGCGTGTAACACCAATGGTTTGTCCTACTTCTTCGAGTGTGTAGACACGTCCATCAGCCAAACCATAGCGCAGACGCAAAATCTGAGCTTCACGCGCAGGCAACTTATCCAACGCCTGTTGCAATTGTTCATGCAAGAGGTGGGTTGCTACTTCTTCTGCTGGAGCAGGGCTATTCACATCTTCCACGAAATCGCCAAACGTGGAATCGCCTTCATCATCAATCGGTGTTTCCAGACTCACTGGACGACGCGAAATCTCCAGCAAGTTCTCGACCTTATCCGGTGTGGTTTCCATCCCGATTGCCAGTTCTTCGATTTTCGGATCACGTCCCAATTCTTGCAAAAGTTGCAATTGGACACGACGCATCCGATTCAACTGGTCGCCCATATGAACTGGCACACGGATAGTACGCCCTTGGTCAGCCACAGCACGGCTCACCGCTTGACGAATCCACCATGTGGCATAGGTACTGAACTTATGTCCACGTTGGTATTCAAATTTGTTCGTCGCTCGAATTAGCCCGATATTCCCTTCCTGAATAAGGTCAAGAAATGGAACACCACGCCCGATGTATTTCTTGGCAACACTAATTACGAGACGCGCATTCGCACGAATTAGATGTTCTTGAGCCGCTTCACCATCTCCCATAGTTGCACGAATGCGTTGCTCTTCAGACCACAGTAATTCCTCGGTGGCTTGTTCCAGTTCTTTCTTTGCCCATTCGCCAGCTTCCATTCGCTTGGCTAGCGAAACTTCTTCCTGCGCTGTGAGCAAGGGAACACGACCCGCTTCTTTCAAGTACAGCCCAACCACGTCATCCGTGTCGAGTGCTTGTTGGTAGCCAGCATCTTCTGTCAAATCGGAACGGAGAATCTGAAGGACACGATCACCATCGATCTCCTCCTCTTCCTCGTGGTCTTCATCCTCTTCGACAGCTAGTTCGTTCGATGTATCCTTTTCTTCCTCTTCCTCGTCATTGGTTTGAGTGTTGGATATAACGTCAACACCTGCTTCGAGCAACTTATCCATGAGTTCATCAAGCAGGGCAACATCGTTCTCGACATCGGGAACGAGTGCGAGGATGTCACTGTACGTGATGAATCCTTGCTTATTGGCTTTTTCAACCAACTGATTACGTATGTCTTCAAGTTGAATCATCGGGGTTACACTATTCACTGCTACTGCCACAGAGCATGCCTTTCAACATATTTGAGCCGGGTACTAAATAACACGCTCGTAATAACCTATTTTAATCGAAGAATGAGGAACGTGATACTCATTCTCATGATTAATTTATTTTTAAGACGGATAAATTAAGTGAATTTACAAAAGAATCTTGCTTAATTAACAGGTATTTCATTCACAATATAGCGACTAAAACCCGCCTCTAATGGACGGGACTTTGTAAACATATTGTGCCAATACAACAGAGTAACGTGTTTCGCAATTCTTGTCAAGTTTATTGGGCGTTTTCAAATGCCTCAAGATAGACAAGCAGATAGGCAATTGGGTCGGGGTCACGGTTGATGATATACAACTGAGGGTTGTCATCAACCAAGGCATAGTAGCCGTCGCGTGTCGGAGTCTGGTTGCCAATAGCGACAATATGCCCAGTACCATCATGCAAGATAATCTGGACAAACAACAGCGCATCTCGCTGACTCAACCCATAGTCGGGGTATTCGCTGGGTTCAATGCCATCAATCACATAAGAATAGGGCAGAAGCGTCACTGTCTGAGCAATGCTCTCGGCATAGGCTTGTTCAACCGGACGATTATCCCCTTGGATGACCCATACATCATCCTCGTCACGTTGTAAGGTGACAAAAGAACGCAATATTGGGTCTTCTAGCCGAATTGCCACAATATCTTCAACCGCCAAATCAGGATAGATCGCCTGATTATCTGATGAATTGAATTGCAAAGCGGTCTGATTGTTAAACTGCGAACTGTCGCCTGAATTATTTGTGACCTGTTGCACAATAAGTATAACAACCAATCCTAAAAATACCGTTAGAAGGAGGATAAGAGATTTACGATTGTTCATTTACGATACCGCCTTCCAGCAATCAAGACAGCCAAAACCAACATAATCCCCGGCATCAGGATGATTGTGATAAAGGCAATAAGGTCTAGGGTCTGCGTACTAATGAAGATAACAGGCAAACCCGTTGTAAGGATTTGAGGTGTAAAGCTCACACGGTCTGAAAAGCCCGTCATCCAGCCCATACTATTCAGGAAAAGAGTTGCATTACCTTGAGGTGATTCAACCTGTCCATTGGTTGCAAAGTCAGCATCACCTACCATGACGATTTTTTCACCTGTTTCTTCACTAAATGCCCATGCAACGGATGTTAGAGGACCTTTAATATCGTCGCCTTCATCATAGACGAATTCATTTGAGCTAATGAGTGCATCAAAATTGGTTTCTCCCCAACTGAATGGCGTGGTCATGATGACTCGCCCATTGAAAATTGTTTCATGCGGGCGAACATCAATGTGGCGGCTGATACGAAACACGGTACGAGTGGATTCATCCCCTTCGATATTCAAGCCAATCCCAATATCATTCTCCACAAAGACAGCAGAACTCAACACATTTAACTCCGTCTGTGAATTTGCGGCAGGATCAACCACCACTGCATCCATCGCATGCAAGCCGTAATTCTCCGTCAAATACGTATTAAAGAGACTTCCTTCTGCAAGAAAGTTATCTTGCGTCAGGAAAATATCGGCAAGGATAAAGAGCGAACCCCCGCGCTTCAGATACTCATCCACAACTTGCAATTCAGCTTCTGTCATCTGACGCTTCGGTTGCGCCAAAACCAATGCAGAGGCATCTGCAGGTATGGTCTGCCCGTTATTCGCCAATTCCTCTAAATTCAGCACCTCCGTGATAATCCCATTCGCACGAATAAAGCCATTAATGGTTGCCAGTCCCTGTGGCGTGGGGTCTCGTGGGTCTAATCCTTCCAAGCCAACATCAAAATAGACACGGAATTCACCCAACAAAAGCAATTTGGCGAGGGCTTCCGTCATATCACGCTCTTGTGTACCACTATCGACGACAGGAACGGTGCGTTGATAATCTACCCGTCCTTCATCGTCAACATAGGTGATAAACACATTCACCCCTGCCGCAATCGCATCTGCATAAGGCGCGGCAATCGCAGGTTGTTCTAATGGGTCGATATAGACTCGTTGAATTTTTCCCTCTGTCTCAGTCTCATAGACACGGAAATATTGGTCATCGACCTCCCGTTCACGCAATTGGTCTGGACGGTAGAATCCAAGAATGCGAATCGATTCCGTACTTCGATTGACTGCTTGCAAGACTTCCTGAGTTTCTGTACTTAAAGAGAAACGTGTCCCTTCAGTCATATCAACGGTGACAACAGCTCTCTCCACAAAGATATACACCAGCGCGACGATTCCAATCACCAATAACACGGAGAAAAACGCAACTGTTCCCTGTCGCATCTGTCGCCCAGTGACAAAATCACGGAAATCACGCGGAGCCATAAACGCCCACAAGCTAATGCCAATTATCGCAATGATGAGCACAATGATTGTGAACGCAGACAATCCACCTTGAATTAGACCCAGCACAGTGAGCAGGATACCCACACCAGCCAGCCAACTGCCGAGTCGTCCCAATGTCCCGCGGGTGATAACGATATTATTTTGTTGACTCATTAACGCCACCTCCGCGACTCAACAAGGCGTATAGCAATATACAGCGCAATCACCATCATTCCTGTGTAATAGACAATATCTTCGGCACGTATAATGCCAATCCCAAACGAGGTCGAATAATGCCCCTGCAAGGTCAACGCCCGAATCACCCGTGCCAATTCAATATTCGCCACAATTTGTCCCGCTAGGTCGCCCATCCACAACATCAGAAGTGTCGTCGTACTCAAAAACGCCGCCAAAATTTGATTTTCAGTCAATGCAGAAAACAGAAGTCCCACAGCAATTGTCGCACCGCCATACAACCAGATTCCTAAATAGGCACTGACGGTATGAAGCAAATCGGGTGTTGCAACTTGAATCAGGATGATTTGGTAGATAAACGTCAACAGGAGCAAAAAGGAATAATACAACCATGCCCCCAAAAATTTGCCGAAGACGATACTAAAATCGGCGACAGGTGAGGTTAACAATAATTCTAAGGTTCCTTCTCGGCTTTCTTCGGCAAGAAGGCGCATGGTGAGCAAGGGTGCGAATAATACCATCAAAATCGACAGAAAATCGGGAATAAGTGCCGGATTGACAGGGCTGGTTGCAATCGCACGCGTGAGCGCGTTGTTAAATAGCAAGCCCGTCATCAGCAAAAACGCGAATGCCAGAATATAGGCAAGAGGAGAAAAAAAATATTGCGAAATTTCACGTTGGAAGATAATCCAAATAGCTCGCATTATCGCTGACCTCCCGCATCCACAATATCCAAAAAGACATCCTCCAAACTGCGCTCAACCAATCGCATCTCAGTGATGACAAATCCTGCTTCGGTCATCAACTGCATCAATTGGCTCTGTAAATCAACCGCTTGGTCAGTGCTGATTAGATAACCTTTGCCTGGTGTCTCAATTCTATCGACATCCGATAGGGTATTGAGGAGGGCAAGGACTTCATTATTGTTACCCCGTACTTCCAGATACAGTTCTGTTTGATGCCCAAATTTTTGACGAAGTTGTTCGGGTTGTCCTTCTGCGACGATATTCCCGTGATGCAAAATAATTACACGGTCACATACTTGCTCAACTTCCGACAAAATATGACTGCTAAATAAGACAGTGTGATCTTCTTGCAAACTGCGTACAATCTCCCGTACTTCAATCACCTGCTTAGGGTCAATCCCAATCGTCGGCTCATCCAACACGATTACTTCTGGGTCATGCACCAGTGCTTGCGCCAATCCCAGCCGTTGACGTAATCCCTTTGACAAACTGCGTACTAACTTATCCCGACGGTCATACAAGCCAAAGCGGTCTAAGACCTCATCAACTTTTTGCTTATGCTGTTTCACACTGTAGAGCTTCGCCCAAAAGCTGACATAGCCCTTGAGAGTCATATCAGGATAAATTGGTACTCGCTCCGGCAAATAGCCCACCCGACGACGGACTTCCTGCGAATTTTTCAAGACATCGTAGCCAGCCACTTGGATTGTCCCACTTGTCGGGGGCATATATCCGGTTATCATCCGCATCGTGGATGTTTTGCCTGCGCCATTGGGACCGAGCAGACCAACGATTTCCCCTTGCTTCGCTTTGAAGGAGATTTGATTGACCGCGACATGATTGCCATAATGCTTTGTCAAATGTTTAACTTCGATCATAGAGAATGTTGAATTTCGTGTTATCTGTTTTTCAATAGGATAAACCCGTTTGCAATCTACGTGCCTCAAGATTTTGCGTCAAGCTATCGTAAATGTTCATTGACAAGTGTTTAGAGGCTTTGTCGATTTCTTTGTATAATACAGAGAATGTGATGACAATAGGATAACACGGATGATTCTGCAGGGATTGGTCTGGACGGGTCGTTTATTTGTCGCCTCGCTCGCACTGTTGCTCGTTGCGTTATTGCTCTCAATGATGAGCTTTGTGTATCAAATTGGCTGGACATTCCAATTGGCGCAGGGCTTAGAAGGATTTTCGATACTTGGCATCGGGTTGTCTGTCCTACTCGGTGGGATGTTCGGCTTCTCTGGGATAATTGCAAAGTCAATGGGGCTTTGGAATATCGAAACAGAGAGCAAAGCAAAAAACGAAGAGAAGCAAAAAAGACTGCATCAAGACGATATAAAAGACATCCTTAATGACCTAGATGACGAAGAGCTTCAACAGCTCCAACAACTCCTCGCAGAATCCCGTTTAGCCATTCGTGATGACGGCATTTTAGTCTCCGAAGAACAACTGGCTATCGAAAAACGCATCCAACTCAGCCAAAAACCATAAATATCTTTCGACAAGTCCTAACATTTCAATCCCAAAACTCATGGTAAGATGGCTCTGTAACCAAGTAGAATGGATGGCTCATGGATAATAAGTTACTACGCCGCTTGTTAAAAATTGGCATTGGTGTTGGCGCAGGGATTTTACTCTTTGTCTTGATTGCCATGTTCTTCGCGTTCTCTCCAGACCAAGAAATGCTCTATAGCTTGACCTCACTTGTGGATATTTTGCTAACAGGTTTAATGCTCGTTTTTGTTGTGGCGGTGGTCTATTGGGTTTACTCGCAATTGGGAGATGGACGTAAGTCTCACGACAAAGCCAAGCGCGAATCCGACCTTGTGTAGCTTGCACAAGCCAACGAACAATCTATCCAAAATAACACGAATTGGTTGACGCATTTCAGTCAATCACGTACACTACAGCCATTCAATTAAGTTGTGGTGTATTTTTGTGAATCAACAACATATTCGTATGATTAGAAACCGACGTTACCCACCAGATGAAGAAGTGGTCATGCTGGTTGAGTGACGTTTCCGTTGAAAATTGTCTGTTCCGCCCTGACCAGTATCATTGGTTGGGGCTTTTTATTTAAGGAGCAAGTTGATGAGTCAAACAATTCGGGTCGGTATCTATGGCGCATCGGGCTATGCTGGGCAAGACTTGGTAGAAATCTTGGCTGTTCATCCAAATGTCCAACTTGAATTTGCCACATCCAATACTTATGCCAATGAACCCGTTCCTCATACCGACTTACGATATATTCCATCAGAAGAAGCCACCTTTGGGGATGTCGATGTCGTCTTTCTCGCCTTGCCCCATAAAACCTCTGCACCGATTGCCAAACAGGCCCTTGATGCAGGTATAAAAGTCATTGATTTATCGGCAGATATGCGCCTCGACACAGTAGAGTACTATCAACAATGGTACGGCTTAGAGCATCCTCACCCAGAATTGCTCTCTGCTCCTTATGGCTTGCCCGAATTCAATCGAGAAATTATTCGAGATGCTACTGCAGTCGCTGTCCCCGGCTGTTACCCCACAACTACCTTACTCGGACTCTATCCCTTGCTCCGCACGGATGGAATTGCACCCAAGACTCCCATCTTTGTAGATGCCAAATCCGGTGTGTCTGGAGCGGGTCGTGTCCCCAAACCCAACACCCACTTTGTCGAAGTCTACGGCAACATGACTCCTTACAGTCCCGGTAGATCGCATCGCCACACCGGAGAAATCGAGCAAGAAGCCCTAAAACTCAATGAACTCATCGGGCATATTATATTCGTCCCACATCTAATTCCCGTAGAGCGCGGACTAATGGCAAGCATCTATGTCACACTCAATTACAATTTGACAGCGGACAAAGCCATCACGCTCTACAACAACGTTTATGGCGATGAACCCCTCATCGAAGTTCTTCCATTAGGACAACAAGCCACCCTCAAGCATGTGATACGCACAAATGGCTGTGTCATCAGCCTCACTCCCGTCGAGGAACGCTATCTTCATATCACGAGTGTCACAGATAACCTTCGTAAAGGCGCATCGAGTCAAGCCGTACAAAACTTCAATTTGATGTTTGGTTTCAATGAAACCACTGCATTACACTAGGATGGCATCATGCAAGTTCTTAAAATCGGCGGACACGACATCGCAGACGACACCTTCTTATGCAGACTAACCCAAGCAGTTGGCCAAGCATCCGAACCTGTGATTATTGTACATGGTGGTGGCAAAGAAATCTCCGAACTGCAGAGCAAACTCGACATCAAACCCCGCTATATCGATGGAGTTCGTATTACGGATGCTGAGGCTTTACCCATAGTCGAAATGATACTTTGCGGGATCGTCAACAAACGACTCGTCCGCTATTTCATTTCTGCAGAGGTGGATGCTATGGGCTTATCTGGGGTGGATAGAGGCTTAGTCCGTGCAACCAAGATGACACACTCCAAAATTGAGAATATGGGATACACAGGCGTGGTTTCTCATGTGAGAGGGGATGTCGTGTTGGATTTAGTTAAACAAGGTATCACACCCATCATTGCCCCGATATGCTTAGGCGAGGACAGCAATTACAACGTGAACGCCGACCACGTCGCCAGTGCAATCGCCGTTGCTACAGATGCAACCCAACTCGTTTTCCTCACCAACATCGCAGGAGTCATGCAACATGGCGAGATACATCCAGTCTTAACACCTACCGAAATCGAAACACTCATTAACCAACAAATTATTACAGACGGCATGATTCCGAAAGTCCGCATGGCAACTCATGCACTAGAGCAAGGCGTATATGCCGTAAAAATAACCAACTTAGCAGGCTTTATTTCAAATACAGGCACATTGATTCAAAAAGGTTAATCACCATGCAAATGACCAAACACCCGACCATCCACCACGAGCAAGAGCATGTCCTACAAACCTATGTTCGTCCTAATTTCGTCCTAGAACGCGCCGATGGTATCACGCTCTACGATACCGATGGTAAAGCCTACCAAGATTGGGTATCGGGCATTGCCGTAAATTCATTAGGTTACAACGATAGTGGATTAAACCAAGTTATCCATGACCAACTAGCAACCGGACTCATTCATGTCAGCAACCTCTATCACACCCAACCCCACGCCGACCTCGCCAAAGCCCTATGCGACTCCTCCTTTGCCGATAAGGTCTACTTCTGCAACAGCGGCGCAGAGGCAAATGAAGCCGCCATTAAGTTCGCACGCAAAGTCGCCTATCAGAATAATCAACATGACAAAACCAACATTGTCTGCTTCACAGGAGGCTTTCACGGACGCACAATAGGCGCACTCGCTCTCACTCCCCGCGAAAAGTACCAAGAACCCTTTAAACCCCTCATGCCCAATGTCACTGTCGCCGAATTCAACAATATCGACAGTGCCAAGCAAGCCATTACATCCCAAACATGCGCTGTCATTGTGGAACCCATTCAAGGTGAGGGGGGGATTCATCCTGCCCATAGGGACTTCTTACAAGCTCTGCGCCAGTTATGCGATGAACACAATGCACTATTGATATTTGACGAAATTCAATGTGGTGTCGGACGCACAGGAACGCTCTGGGCATACGAATCAACCGGAGTCATCCCCGACATCATGACCCTAGCCAAACCCCTTGCAGGGGGATTACCTATCGGCGCAGTCTTGGTGACAGAAAAAGTTGCTCAAGCGATGAAACCCGGCGATCACGGCTCGACCTTTGCAGGTGGGACAGTCGTCACCCAAGCCGCCAAATACGTCCTAGAAACCATCAATCAACCCGAATTCTTAGCCCAAGTCCAACGAGTCGGGGACTATCTACAAGACCGCTTGAACGAAGTCAATAGCCCACACATCCAAGAAGTTCGTGGACAAGGCTTAATCTGTGCCATTGAACTCGATATCGAAGCTAGTCGTTTGGTGCAAAAAGGCTACGAAGAAGGCTTATTATTGGTCAATGCAGGGTTGCATGTGTTACGCTTTGTCCCACCACTCATTGTAACGGAAACAGATGTCGATCATTTGATTGACCGACTCACACACATGCTGGAAGGTGTCGATGTTTAAGATTAAATCGGATATTGGGCGTATTCGTGGCTTTCGTGTTGCAGGGGTACACGCAGGACTAAAAAAGAACAACGCGCTGGATTTCGCGCTCATAGCTAGTGACCGTGACTGCGTCACAGCCGGGGTCTTCACATCCAACAAAGTCAAAGCCGCCCCGGTGCTTCTCAATCAACATCGCCTGAAATCCAATCCCAGCAAAATTCGTGCCGTTGCTGTGAATACCAAAAGTGCCAATGCCTGTACTGGACAAAAGGGCTATTACAATGCCGAAAAAATGTCGGCTCTTGTTGCAGAAGCACTGAACTGTAAGTCTGAGCAAGTGTTAGTCATGTCAACCGGAGTCATCGGCACACATCTCCCTATGGACAAAATCGCGCATGGCGTGGAACTAGCCAGTGATTCCTTGCGAGATGATTGGGAATCCACCGCTACCGCCATCATGACCACCGATACCAAACCCAAATTCGGCTCCATTCAAGTGCTAACCGCCAATGGGAATTACACGATTGCAGGTATCTGCAAAGGTTCTGGGATGATAGCCCCCAACATGGCGACCATGCTCGGCATATTTGTCACTGATGCTCGACTGACACCTGCTGTAGCGAATCAATTGCTCGTTGATGCCAGCGATAAGAGCTTCAATCGAATCGTGGTCGATGGCGATACCAGTACTAATGATATGGTCGTGATGATGGCAAACGGCGCGAGTCAAGTCGCCATTGAAACGGATGCCGACATCAAACAATTCCGTCGTCTCCTGACTCTTCTGTCCCAATCCCTCGCACGTAAGGTGGTCCGCGATGGAGAAGGGGCAACCAAGTTCATCACTCTCGATATTCGCAATGCCGAATCCGAAGCAGATGCCAAAAACATTGGACACACTATTGCGACCTCCGCATTGACCAAAACCGCCTTCTACGGCAGTGATGCTAATTGGGGACGAATTGTTGCCTCAGCCGGACGTGCCAATGTTCCCTTCAATCCAGATACAACCTCCCTGTGGATTAGCCCAAGTGAAATGGTGTATGAAGACGACTTAGGCTTACTCATCTTCCAAAACGGTACACCAAGCGATTACTTTGAACGCGAAGCCTCTGCCATCATGAAAGAGGAGTCCATCTACATCACATTAGATTGTGGCTTAGGGGATGGACAAGCGACCATCTGGACTTGCGACCTGAGTCATGAATACGTCACCATCAACGCCGACTATCGCACATAATTCCAAAGGTTTGGCTCTTGTTAGGAATGGCTAGCCAAATGCATACTCATTTGCATCACCGTTCAATACCATTTTGTGATACGCTGAATAGGTAGTTCGTATTCATAGCAACTTCAAAAGCTGACTCGCTGATGGTTGAGAGTTAACAATCTAATGACTGAATTCTGTCATCTGAAATCTAAATCAAACTCAAATTTAACTTTAAACCACCACACGTCGGTAACGCCCTTGCCAACCGCCGAAAACATATATTGCACCGCCGGCGGTAAAAGCTTCACATACAGTTCCCTAACCAAATGCTAACGATGTAAAGGCATAGCTAACGCTAGTTCGAGGTCAATCTGATGCTAACTACACAAGAACATCTGAATCTTCAAATACGGGACAAAGCCGTCGAGATCGCCAAATTGCTCATGCGTCGCCCCATCACTGAAGAAATTGCCCTGCAAGTTGATGCGATCGAAGGCTTAGATCATTTGGATATTACGGATGGCGAATGGGTTGGTTTTGATAAATTAGACGCAGGGGGACAGGAGTATATGGGAGGCGAAGAACATGGTTGGATAGAAGCTATCTTGGTGAGTTTGTTAACAGTATGGGCTTTAGAAAATGATACAGGTCGTGTCTATCCGGGCGATACAAACTTCATAATAGATGGCAAACCCGGTCAGATTCACATTCGGCGCAAGCCCGATGTTGCCTTTGTCATCAAAGCGCGCGTTCAAAAGACACAAGGTTACTATGTTGGCGCACCCGATATTGCTATTGAAATTATGTCGCCATCGGATCGAATCGCCGACATCAACAAAAAAACAAACGAATACTTGCGCTTTGGAGTTCAACAAGTCTGGCAAGTCAGCCCACAGGCGCAACAAATCACCATTCACTTTGCGGATAAAACCAGCAAAACCTACGACAAAGACGATACACTCATTGGCGAAGACGTTATTGAAGGCTTTGAATTACACGTCAACAAGCTATTCGAGGCGTAAATATGGTCTCTAACATCCGCTTTGCTCTCACAAGAAACCCCATGCAAATCGTCTGGCGTTATATCTTCGCTTTACTAGGTGGAGGCATAGGCTTCGGTCTTTACACCTTCTTATCTTTTTGGATATAGGCACACAACAGTCTATTGCACGTATTAGCAATTCGCTGATGATTGGCTTGTTCATCGGACACCTTTATGCTTTTATCACGCTATTCTCTGGCGAATATATCTGTCGCTTAGAAGGGATTTGGAATCGCCCAATCCGCTTGATAGTAGGTCTTGTCGTCGGTACGCTTCTAGGTGGCTTGACATGGTATCTTTACCATGTTTTTTGGCTATTTGTACCGGATAAGGCTCCTTTATATATGTTGTTTGGTGGGTTCGGTTTATCCATCGGTCTCGTGTTACAGGCTGTAATTCAATTAAAAGGGTGGGTTGGCTTTTTGATTTCTTTCATTGCTATATTTTCGACGATTGCGTTCACGTATGATATTCCGTCCAATCTAGATTTTGAAAACTATTTGATCGCTTTTAATGCAGATGCTACTCTGCCTTGGTGGGCGATTACGGCTATTTTTCCCTTCTTCTTCGCTCTAGGGGGACACGCGCAAGCCTTGACACAAGATATTCGCGTGTACTGAGTCATCAAACGCAACAAGAAAAACCCAAGCATAAAGAATTATCTCAACCAGCACATGATGAAATTGACTATTCCGAAGATGACAAAATCCACGATACCCACTATGTCTATGAAGCAGAAGAGGCGAACCAATACCTCACGCAATCGAATTGATTTTCGTGATAAACCATCCGATTTTGGGCGTTATGGGACAGGAAAAGTACCAATTCCGATGCAATATTGACAGCTTTCTCCAACTCAAAAGATGCTTTTGTTGTGGGTTGTTCAATGTTCGCTTGCACTATTCTCCACAATCGGCTCACTCGGATGATAATCATCCAAAATCGCACCCCCGATAAACTCACGTAATAACGATGTATCAGGAATCATGGCTTGCTGGTGGGATGGCAAAGGCTGTACCCATGTCAAAAAGGAGAGCAAACGATTGGCTTCGATATGCTGTGGGGTATTATTCGCTACTTGCAGCAGTAAGGGCGTAGCAAGGGGCTTCAACGCCGCAAGTTCATAGACCAAGGCTGAGTTAAAGAGCGCATCAGCATTCTCTTGATAAGGGAAGATATTGCGTTTCTCACCCCGTCGCACACTACGCCATCTTGCAAGGGTATCGGATGCCGAATAACCGCGTGTACGGGCATCACGCACAATGCGTCTGAGTAAGCGAACATCCGTCGTTGGGACCCGGTTATGATTATCTATGTTGAGTTGGGTCATCGCAGAGACATACACGCGGAAAATCGCATCTTTGGGGATGTCAGGTACAAGGTCGGGATTCAAGCCATGAATGCCCTCTAGGATGATGATTTGGTTGTCTTTGAGCTGTGCCAAACGTCCCGGTTCACTCGTTCCTGTGAGGAAATCGAATTTCGGGAGACGTATCTTTTGTCCATCCATCAACTGCACAAGATGCTCATTAAACAGAGGGAGATTGAGAGCATGGAGAGACTCAAAATCATAATCGCCATGTTCATCGCGTGGGGTGAGTTTGCGGTCAACAAAATAATTGTCCATCTCTAGCGTGAACGGACGCAAACCATTCGCCAATAACTGGATAGCCAGACGTTTAGCAAAGGAGGTTTTACCAGAGGATGAGGGACCCGCAATCAAAACAACCCTCGCGCCTAGTTCCGTATGCTTTCGGCAGATGTCACTGGCGATATAAGCAATATTTTGTTCATGCAGGGCTTCTGCTACGAGGATAAGCTCTTGCGTTTGATTGTTGAGGACACGTTCATTCAGTCGTCCAATGTCTTCCACTTCCATCTTTTCGAGCCATTCATCGGCTTGATGAAAGACTTTGCTAAGTTTGTGAAAGGTCTTAATCTCTTCCAGTTGATTGGGGTTATGTTGCCGTGGATATTGCAGAATAAATCCACCCTCAACATGAATGAGCTTAAAGAGGTGTAAATAACCCGTAGAGGGAACCATGTAGCCATAGTAATAATCGGCACGTTCTCGCAAGGTGTACAAGGTCAATTCATCACGTTGACGGAATTGCAATAATCGCACTTTGTCATGGTCGCCTCGTTGTTGAAACAATGCGATGGCATCGCTCAGTTTGACGATTTGCTTCCGAATAGGGTCATTGAGTTCGACAAGAGCTTGCATCTTGTCTTCAAGTTGTTGGACTTCATTTGATGTCAGAGGTGCGCGATTTTCTAATTCACAATAAAAACCACCATCGGGGACAGCATAATTGACAGTGACATGCACACCATTCCATAGCTCACTTACCGCAGTCGTGAGGAGTAACACAAGTGAACGACGATAGATCCGCCCACCGTCACTACTATCTCGAAAAATGGGTATGATTTGGGCATCTTGCTCGGTAACATAAGTCAGCTCGCGGAGCTTACCATTACAAATGGTGGCAATGACCTGTCGTTCTGCGTCGATAATTCGTAACGCTGATGCGCTATTTAGGAAGGATTCCAGGGATGTTTCGATTGCACCTTCGAGTATATCGCCAGTTGGAAATGTGATTTGAACTGTTTGTCTTGGCGTTGTCTTTTGAATCTGATGAATTACTGATGTCATCCTTATGTATCCTTAATGGAAACTGGGTCGTGAAATTCCATTGTACAGGCAAGTTTGTGTTATAATATTAATTGTAAGGTTAATAGTGGATACCTGCTATGTCGGAAAATTCGTCGGACAAGAATATCAAGCCACTGGTCTTCACACGCAAGAATCGGCGACGTTATAGCGTGCCAGATACCGCGATTCTATCCGATACCAACAATCGTTGGCGTCGGGCAGTATCGCAACCTGTCCCCAATAGCACTGCGACACTCGGGCATCAGCGTGAATTACTCCTTGTGATTCGTGGCATGATTGTCCGCATGATGGTCACAGACAAGTTTATGATTACAATGGGACGTTTTGAAGCAGGCGGTGGCGATTCAGAAATTGATCTCAATCCTTATGGGGCAACAGACCGTGGTGTATCCCGTCAACATGCCAAAATCGAACTCAAAAATAATCACCTCTATGTCACTGACTTAGGCAGTACCAACGGCACATACCTTGCTGGTGAAAGGCTCGTTCCGAATACCGCAACCTTACTTCGTAAGGGAGATGAACTCCTTCTAGGGCGTTTGGCTGTCCAAATCCTCTTCCGCTAACCCAATTACTATCGTTTCTCATATTCGTCCTTGCTATAATGTCCGCCGAACTTATGGAAGGACGGTTTAATGATTCCACCCTATCAAAAATTCCTCAAAGAAATCATGTTGACGGAAGCCCAAATACAAGCACGTACTCAAGAACTTGGTAAAGAAATTACAGAAGCATATGATGAAGATGACGACTTGCTATTGGTCTGTATTCTTAAAGGTGGAGTCATGTTTTTGGCAGATTTAAGCCGACATATTCATATTCCGCATGCGATTGATTTTATGTCTGCGAGTAGTTATGGGATAGGCAAACGGGAATCTGAGGGGACCGTGCGGATTGATATGGATGTGAAGTCGCGTATCAAAGACCGCCATATCTTGGTAGTCGAAGATATTATTGACAGTGGTTATACCTTGAGTTTTGTGATGGATACGCTTGAAGCACGGCATCCTGCATCTTTGCGCTTGTGCACCTTGCTCAACAAGAAAACCCGCCGTGAAGTTGATATTGAAGTCGATTATGTGGGTTTTGATATTGAGAACAAATTTGTATTTGGTTATGGACTAGATTTGGATGAAAAATTTCGTAACTTGCCTTTTGTCGGTGTTGTGAAAGAAGAGTCCCTCCAAGATGAGTGAGTTAACGCCATGTACTCCACAACGCCCTTTATACTTTAATGGTTTTGTTTGCGAGTTAAAAGAACGTCTGAGTGCAAAATCACAAGACATCTATTTGGTCGGTGGTGTTGTACGGGATTGTTATCTAAAACGAAACAGCAAAGATATTGATTTGGCCATCAACCATAATGCGATTGGCTTGGCTCGGCAGATTGCGGATGAATTCTCAGGCGACATTTATGTGATGGACAGAGAGAGGGATGTGACAAGGGTCTTTGTTGAGTTTCAATCTGAGAAATATGTTATCGACCTTGCCCGTTTTCGGGGGGATAGCCTGCTTGCTGATTTGCAAGACCGCGACTTTACCATCAATGCGATGGCGGTGGATTTGAAGAGCGATTTGGATACGATTATTGATCCTTTGAATGGGGAAACTGATTGTATCAATCGTTACTTGCGACGCTGTTCGGCAACATCTATTTCCAACGATCCGTTACGGGCGTTACGGGCTGTTCGACAGAGCGTGCAGTTTGGGATGCGGATTGAACCTGAAACTCTACAAGATATCCGTCAGTATGCCAATGACATCCAACTGGTTTCTCCAGAACGAGTACGGGATGAGTGGTTTGCATTACTCTCACTCGAAAAAGTCGCTTCAGCGGTTCGTATCAGTGAAAAAGTCGGTATCTTGCCAGTGATCTTCCCTGAGTTGGTTCGAACTATTAACGATGACCACTGGGAACAGTCCTTGAAGGTGATGGAAGAGTTCGTCCAAATGCTCATTGCGATTGGTCCCAAGCGGACGGATGACACAGCGGCGCGTTTTGGCCTCGGAATGCTGACGATTCAACTTGATCGTTATCGCTCTCAGTTACAGACGCATTTGGCACAGACATGGGCGAATGAACGTTCCTACCAAGCGTTTTTGATGCTATCAGCACTGTTGCATCAAGCTGACTTGCCAACAGTAGAAGCAGTGAGCGATTCCCTTAAACTCAGTAATCCAGAGAAACAGCGTTTATTGACTCTTGTTGATAATTATCCAGTTGTTTTGGAGCAACAAGACTGGTCTGTCGTGGATGTGCATCGCTTCTGGTATCGGCTGAAATCCGGTGCGATTGATGTTTGTCTGTTAGCTCTGGCGCATCATTTGGGTGCTGCTGGTACGGAACTTGAGCAAGCATCATGGCTGAAATTAGTGGAGCGTGTGCGAAGTCTTTTGGAAGCCTATTTCGAGCATTACGATACGATTGTTGAACCAAAAGTAGTGATTAATGGCAATCACTTGATGGAATCCTTTGACATATCAGGTCGAGTTATTGGCGAGTTGTTGACGAGTATACGAGAGGCGCAAGTAGCTGGTGAAGTACAGTCTTTAGATGATGCGCTAGAACTCGCAGATAAGCTGTTGCAAACTTAGTTTGGTGGAAGTTCTTCTAAACGGATACGTGCATCATCCTCTGGTACTTCAAATTGAAGCGATATCAGGCTGGGATTAAGGGCTTCTTCGTTGACGTTTTCTAATAACTGTTTGGGTAAAATCAGCATCCGTGCAAAGGCTGACAGGTCACCTTGTTCTTTTATTAAATCGAATAAGCCTTGTTCTTCTCCCCAATTACTTTGAGTGATATGTCGGGCTAAGAGACGAGCAATAGACATGCGCGGGGAGTAGCGTTCTCGGATGTTGAGAAATGTGCCGGACAATTGCCCAACATTGACTTCATCCCACATGCCCGATTTGGGACTTTGCAAGATACTTTCAATGGGAACGGGTGGTAATTTGATTTGATAGATGTCTATCAGTTCTTGAGCAATTGCTTCTAATCGAGCGTATTTGTCTGAATCCATATCGCTTCCTAGGCTGTCAGTTGAACCCCATAACCGCACTTGTTGCAACAAATGCCATTGTACCATTATCTATTTCGTTTGCTGTGAATGTTGTACAAATTTACGATTCGTCTTTAGGGGTTGCCTCAAAAAATAATAGTAGCGTTTTGCCATATTTACGTCTGTCGAATTCTTGGAGATTGTCCAATTCAAGGTCGTGTTCCTCCTTGGGGTCAATCTGGACAATGACTTGTGTATACGGTGTGAGCCATGTCGGTTGATTATTGAGAGCTTGGAGTGTCTTTGACCATAAGTCTTTGTATTGAGGTGGTGCGACAAATATCATATCGAAGGGAGTATTGGGTGGTCGCTTGAGGTAGGAAAAAGCATCGCGTTGGAGTACGCGCGCATTTTGCCCTAATTTGGTGGTTTTTAAGTTATTATGGATTGTTTGGATTGCTTTTCGCTCACGATCTAAGAATTCGACATATTTGGCTCCACGACTAAGGGCTTCGATTCCGACACTGCCCGTCCCGGCGAATAAGTCAAGAAAGCAGGAGTCAATAATGTCATTGCCTAAGATACTGAAGAGGGCTTCTTTAACTCTATCCATAATTGGGCGTGTCGAATCGCCCGGTACTGGTTTTAAGCGAATCCCTCTTGCTTGCCCAGCAATCACTCGCAATGACATAAATCAACTCACGGTGCTTTCTACAGCAGAACGAAGCGCACGTAGGTTTGAGAGAGGCGTGGTCATCGGAATTTGACTGCCAGTGGATACTATTAGTCGCTTTCCGTCCGTTTGACGAATGGCATCGCGTACCAT
The DNA here is from genome assembly GCA_028284565.1 of Anaerolineae bacterium. Next base: position 18,778 of record JANQRM010000179.1, read on the forward strand.
TTCCCGGATGATGGCGGGAGTTCCTAAATGCAGATGAGTAATTTCACCTAATCCACCGCTGATTGTCCCATTCCATACGGATCGTCCGCGTTCTAAGTCAGGTCGGGCTTCACGATCTTGCCAGTTGATGGCTTGAGCAGGGGTGTCATGGAAAAGGCGTAACATGGGCGCTGACCCATTGATCTGTACGATATTGAACCACCAAGAATTCGGAATAGTTTCTAGTATTTTATGATTGTAAGGCATCCCGAACGATGCATATTCGGCTTCTGACATGATGGTGTAATTTGCCATTTCAGTGATGAAGAAAATGCCAACGATGGGTAAACGTCGGATTTGTTCGATGAATCGTAAAGTACTTTCCGTTAAGACATTTAGTCCGGTACGTAGTCGGTCTGGGTGGGTCCGCATGTTACGAAGGATGGTGTCTTGTGAGGAAAGGCGAAGTGCTTGCGCTAAGGGGCTATAGATGGAGGGAAGGATAGGGGTGGTTTCGGCTAGTTCATCACTGATGAGACGGATGGCTTCATACTGGCGACCTAAACTGCCTCGGCTTGGTTCAATTGGGCGAATCTCCGTCCAATCTAATGAGCGTTTGATGAGAGATTTAATGATAGTTCTTTGTCCGTGATTTTCGCCTTGCCAGTTATCTTGTACACCAAAATCGAGAACACTGTAATTACTCGGTGACATGATTCGGAGAAAGTCCCAATCATAATCTACTTGGAAACCTACTGTTGCTCGCACAAAATCAGCCACTCGTTGATCATCACCTGCCCAATGTCGCCAGAGGGCAGTTGGGATGTGGTCAACTTGTTCTCCGGCTAATGTGTTTTCAAGACGTTCAAAATTGTTCATATAGTTTAACTATTTCCATAAAATATGGTCATGTATTGTACCTGATGACTGGTGAAGCTGGCTATCTGCGTTTAGTTGGTAATTGTAATGATGGGTGGGAGGGTGAGTTGATTACTGATGAACTGTCCTTGTTGGTCGAAGAAGTTGAGTGGGCTACTGCTTTCACAATTTGGGTTACAACGAAAGATTTCGATTGCGATTTGATATTCGCCGGATGGGACGTTGCCATCCAATTGAATTTGATGCCTATCTGGGACAATGAGGTTGCGTTGCCAGCGTCGAGTGGGTAAACGTCCGATATGATGGAAGGGAGTGCGAAACCAGTTGAGGCTTTGATTGGGAGTGCGAATGAAGGCACGAATTTGATAGTTATCGGGCAAGAAGCGGGTCGTCTGCCAGAATATTGTGAATGTGATGGTTTCATTAGGTTGATAGGTGGTGGTGTCCAGTTTGATGGCGAGTGCTTCCATGCCTACATCTGTGCGGTTGCGTAGGGGGATTGCTTGCTCTAGGGTGTGACCACCTGCGGCACGTATGGAGACCGGTAGACTATTGATTTGCGTTGTAAGCAGAATACCGATGAAACTAACGACAACGACACTGACGAGGCGAACACTCCCTATATCTAAGATGTTGATTGGGGCATAAGGTTTTTCACTTGCGTTGCGACTCCTGATGACTGTTACTAACACATAGACAACGAGTGTTATTGTCGATATACCCCATGCGATTGCTCGAATAGGTGTTGAATGGAGTTCGACAGATAGAGCAACATTTCGGGTTGTTGGCAAGGTGATTTGGGCTAAGCCATTTTCGTTTTCTGCACGTATCGGAATCGCCTCGTTTCCGAGTGTTGCTGTCCAACCGGGGAAATAGGCAATGAGTAATTCCAATTGTCTGCGTCCATTATTTTGAATTTCGTAGTAACTCCCGTGACTTTCGGTGTTGAGCAAGCTAATTTGTGTTTGGACGGAAATTTGGCTGGTTTCTAAGCGATTGATACGATTGTCTTCATAGGTTGATAAGAGATAACGGCTTGGGAGTGTGTCAGTTGATAAAGTAGTGGGTAGATGCTTTGAATCTGGTAGTACAGCGATACCAAACCCCTGTTGTTCAAAGCGGATTTGGGTGTCTGCATCCCAATCTCCAAAGGATTCATGTGGAATAGGTGATAGCCAAACGGGGAGACTTAGGACAATTACGATGACAAGTAGAAAAGCAAATAGTAGGCGTTGTGTCCGACGACTGGTTTGATGCAAAGGCAGTATTATACCGCTTCCAAAGATTGCAAAACAGAGTGTGATAGGTGTGAGAAGCCACGTTTTTGCTTGCAATAGAAATATTGAAACTAGCATGAGTAAGAGTCCTACGCTGACAAAAAAAACGTGAAATCCCCATTTAGACTTGGAATAGATGAGAGCAATGATACTTGAAATCATAAATAAGGTCAGTGTGATGCCAAGTGTGAATTGAGGTAGTTGTTTGTAGAATAGCGTATCAATCTGCTGAAGAGGTTTAAGGAGTTGTGTCAATTGGAGGTGATGTCGGAATGGTTGGACAGGTGATTCTTGCCAACGGACAAGTGAATGTTCTGCAAAGGCTGGTAGCCAGTAGAAGGAAGTTATGGCAATGCTAGACACGATGCCAACGATAAATACGACTAGGATACGAAGCTCTTTTGTTACCCATAGGGCAAAGCTCACAGAAATAATGCCAGCGAAGAGCGCGAGTTGGGGATGTGTGAGGATGAGGAGAGTAAGCAGAATTATCCATTGCAAGAGGGTGAGTGGCTGTTGATTTTGGATGAGACGGCTGGTTATCCATAAAAGAAAAGGAAGGAGTGCTATTGCCATCGCTTGAGGCAGGTCGCCTAAAATATGTGGCACGGTTAATCCAACGTGTGGACTGTAGAGATAGAGTACGCTAGTGAAGATACCACTCCTTGCATCAGAATGTCGTTGAACGAATTTGTAGACGCTCAATCCTGCGATACAAAATGAAAATAAATAGAGCAAACGGACGCTGGTAACAGGGTTGTTGGTAAAGAGAATCTCAAATAATCCGGCAATGTAGGTTGTTGCCGGCGGAACATAATGGGGGATTGGTGCGCCATAACCCTGTAATACATGAGGTGACCAGCGTGGATACAAACGTCCCTCTTGGAAGGCTTCTGCGGTATCGGCTGTGCGAAAGACATAACGCTCACTATCGTTGGTTTGAGGCAAATCCTCATAGACAATGAGAGCCCAACCGATGGCGATACTTAGTGCGAGGACGATAACCATGCCCCAATCAAAACCACGCTTGGCTTGTTGCATCCATAGAGGGAGTTCATGGTCGGGGATATTTGCACGAATCGCCATTGGTCTGTCGCTTGAAGGTTCGTTTCGATAATGATATGCTGTCAGCCGTCAAATGGATAAGGCAGGATGATGCAGATTCGCTCAGTTGATGAGGCTGACCTTTTGATATTAGCACAACTTTGGAAAGAGAAAAGCAGTCTCTTGCAACAGTCTCAACGGGCTTATCCAAAGCGAAGTCAGGCGGATTGGTTGACTTATGCTAAACAATGTGTATCAGCTAATGCTTGTGGTTTTTTTGTAGCAGAAAAAGATTCTCATCTTGTTGGATATATCATTGGCTGGATTGAGGAATTACCAATTTTTGGGATTGAGACCCAAGGGATTGTCAGCGAATTTGTGACCGATTTGCATCAATCGCATGTAAGTTTGGGCAGGCAACTAGTACAGTGTGTGGTGGATTGGTTCATTGAGCAAGGAATCTCAACTTTCTTGGTTTGTATTCCAAGAAACTCACTCGTTGAGCAGGCATTTTGGGAAGCAATTGGTGTGAAGCGAACAATGGATGTAGTATGGCTAAGCCGATAATTCGCGTGGTACAAACAAAAGATGTAAAAGCCATCGGACTGTTATGGCTAGACTTGGTGGCATATCATGTTTCACTGGATGAGTCGTTTCCGCGCCCAAGTGATGATGGTGCAAAGCATTATGCTGAGCGCATTTTAAATCGCTTACATGATGAAACGATGCGAGTTAGTGTGGCTGAAGTTGAGGGTGAAATCATTGGCTATGTTCTTGGCGTTGTCGTGGATACTTATTCTGAACTCTTTGTGACCCAGCGGAGTGGCTTTGTTGCGGATATTTTTGTTGCGGAAGCCTATCGTCAGCATGGGGTGGGGCGTGATTTGGCTTTACATCTGATTGATTGGTTCAAAGCGCAATCTGTGGAATTTTATGAATTGTATGTGTCCGAAGTAAATAAGGGTGCGGTAAAATTTTGGGAAGATTTACAAGGACGTACCTTGATGCGTCGGATGCGGGCGAACATTGGAGATGACTAAGTGATGACTGAATTATTGTATCAAACAGATAGTTATCTAAAAGAATTTACAGCGACTGTAACAGAACACGACACAGAGCAAAATGGGGTCTTACTTGACCGTACAGCGTTTTATCCCGGTGGAGGGGGACAACCCTGCGATATAGGGGGACTAACTACGGGAGACAAGACTTATAGCATTACGAAAGTGAGGCGTGGGAAAGTACATATTATTGATGGTGAACTCCCGCCTGTCGGTACACAAGTGACTGGAAAATTGGATTGGGAGCATCGTTACAAACTCATGCGGATACATACTGCGATGCATATTTTATGTGGTGTCGTGTGGCGCGATTATGAGGCGAGTGTGACAGGTGGGAATATGGAACCCCTCAAAGGTCGCATGGATTTTGAGTTTGAACGGATGCAAAAAGAATTGGTGCAGGAAATCGAAGAACGCATTAATGCGGAAGTCCTTGCAGAACGTGATGTGCAGGTGAATATCCTCCCGCGTGAAGAGGCTTTCCAAATTCCTGATTTGATTCGGACGAAAATCAACTTGTTGCCAAAGGGAATTGCAGAAGTGCGGACGATTGAGTTGGTCGGTTTGGATTTACAGGCTGATGGTGGGACGCATGTTGCCAATACGCGAGAAGTTGGAACGATACGTATTACGGATTACAAAAGCAAAGGTGGCATCAACAAGCGACTCTATGTGGCATTAGAGGATTGAGATGCGTTATTTGCATCCGGTGGCAGTTCATGAAAGCTTCGTGGCAAGCGGAGTTTATAAGTTCCTGAAAGATGGAGAGGAATTGAAACGTACCGAGTCCTGGACGATCCATGAACATCCTGATGGTGAGCAATTTATCCGAGTGGATGAGGATTCGCGCTTTTTGGATGAGAAGAGTTTGCTTTTGGAAGCTCTGGTGAATGGAGACGGGCAGATTGAACGCTTTGATATACGTTATGAGAATCCCAAATTTGAAAATGGTATCAAGACTTTGCGCGCATCATATACCTATTCAGATGAGGGTTTGCAGGTTGGATATAATATCAATGGTGCAAAGCGTCAACATGAAACGTTGAAAGTCCCGCGGGATGCTATTTTTGATATTCCTTTATGTGCGTTTCGTGGGAATACTACTATTCGAATGCAATCGCATGATGCTGAGATGGTGTTGTTTGCGCCGATGTTTGAATATTTCCAATTGTTTCCCGGTGTGATTACACATGGCAAATCACCTGTAGAATTTGTAACCGAAGAGATAGTTGCTATGGGGCAGAAAGCTATTCCCACACGCCGTTACCGTTATCCTGATAACGCGATTTCTTATTGGATTGACGAGCATGACATTATGATTAAACGAGTAAATGCCTATAAACAGCAAGAATTTGTCGCATATTTAACGAATTACGCCCACCGATGAGTCCGTTACGTCGCTTTCAAATTTTTCTGGGTCCGTCCCGATTTCGTGCATTTATCGCATTGTTGGGTATTACGGGCTTAATAAGCCTCATGCTTAATGTGGTGGCTGATGACTATGAGGTCATTCCAAACATTCAGCTGATTTTGGTACTTATTTTTGTAGTAGGTGCGAGTTATCTCATTGGTAGTCGCTTGTCAGTGGATGAGCGCAAACGATGGCTGGCGATTATTTTCCCTTCTGTGATTACGATAGCGATTGGCGGGATTTTGCGCCCAGATATTTTGGGTTTGTTCATTGGCTTGGGTATCGGCTGGATTGTGGCAGGCGTCTTCGTGTTTGGGGGTATGCGTGAGCCGTCTCAGTATAAGCAAGCGATAAAACATATGCGGAAGCAAGAGTATTCCCAAGCGATTGATGTGATGAATCAACTGATTAAAGATGAACCAGATGATATTCGACATTATCGGTTTCGAGGGGAGTTGTATCGGTTGTGGGGTAAGCTCCCGAAGGCGCTCAAAGATTATGAGAAAATGACAAAACTTGCGCCGGATTCTGCGATTGCGTTTACGGGATTGGCAGAGGTGCATCTTCAAGCGGGGCAATATGAAAGGGCGCGAGACGCTGGCTTAAAAGCAGTGGAATTGGCTCCTGATGAATGGGTTGCACTTTATAACTTAGGGATGATTGAAGACCGACTTAAAGACTCATCGAATGTTGTGCAGTATATCCAGCAAGCCTTTGAGTTAGGGATTCCGGATTCGCGTCATCGTATATTGGCGAATCTTTATTTGGCGCGCGCATATGCACGACAAGGTCAAATTGAATCGGCAGAAGAAGCGGTCACTGCGCTCCAAGATGATAAGAATGGCGTTGAAGAATGGCAGATCATCATGGGTGCGAAAGAAGCGGAAACATTGCGCGCTGTGCTAGAAGATGATATACGCTTGGTCGAGCAATTGTTATCGGGTCAGCAAACTGTTCAATCGTTAGCGACTTAGACTGATGCGTCTACTTGCTAGCTTGTTGCGACAAATTCCCACATGGGACACATCCTCAAAAGTTGCGATATTCCTTGCCTTTGTTCTGTTGCCTTTGCTGCTGGCATTGGCGACGTGGGGACCTGAGCAACTTCAGAATCCAGCGAAAATAGGGGCAGTTGGGTTGTTGATTACCTCGCAGTTGATCTTTCTTTGGGGTAATCGGGGCATGGCGACACCTTATACACAAGCGCAACGAGAGTTCATCAAAGGAGATTTTGAGTCAGCTAGAAAAATCTTAGAAGCATACCTTGACGAGGGGAAAAATGATTCGGATGCCTATACCTTGCTGGCAAATACCTATCGACATCTGGGAAGGCTCAAGGAAAGCGAGGCAACGGCACGTCATGCTCTAATGCTTCGCCCTGATTCACATTTTGCGTATTATGGGTTGGGGGGCGTCCTGTTGGCAAAGGGAGAGTATCAGGATGCAGTTGATGCAATTCAACAGGCTCTGGACTTGGGAGCGTCGCCAGTGGTCGAGTTTGATTTGGGACATGCTTACTATCGGCTGGGGGAATTTGAGCAGGCGATTGGGCATCTCAAAGCTGTGAAATCAACTATTTCTGAGGATGAAATGTATCGCAAATTAATGGTTGTCTATATTCTTTATCAACTGGAACAGCAAAATCCCCCTACAATAGAGTTGATTGAGCAGGGTTTGCCTTTTTGGGAAGCGAGTGCCATGCGATTTCATGACACATCTTATGGTCAGGCTTTGCAAGATGATGTTCGTCACTTACAAACTTGGAACAAGGAGTCGTAGTCTATGTTTTTGTTCTACGATAAGAAAGAACGTTTTTCCGTCATTCGGACAGGTATTACGTTTGGGGTCATTGGTCTTCTCTTCGTGGTTGGAGGGTTTTTGTTATTCCAGCTCGAACTAAATGGTAGGCGAGTCCCATTAGACATTGCTTTGCCAGACGGGGCTGTGGAGTGGTCTCAGAATGACTTCGGCAATCGCCCATATCGGGAATTGTTTTACCAAGTTCCCGGGGTGGAGCCTGAAGTTGTTGTCGAACATTATGCTAATCTGATGAACGATTATGATGGCGAATGCTTACGTTTCCCGCCTGCAGGTGATTTTCCTGATTATGATCCTAATGAAGGACAAGTTCCCTATTATTATCGCTGTTTCTTCGATGCCTCTTACCTGGATAGTGTGCAATGGACGGATGTACAGATTGAACCGGGTGTCCCGAATGAAGATGAATTCTTGAATAGCGAAGGTGCGACAGTGATTGTGTATAAGCAAGAGTGGGATCGCTAGTGACGTTGACTGACGAAACTATCTCCAAAC
>JANQRM010000180.1 GCA_028284565.1 Anaerolineae bacterium
GAGAACACTCAACACTACAAAACTGTCTGGGATTGGTTGGACTTGCTTATTGTGCCACTTGGCTTGTTTGCAGTTGCTACATTTTTCAACCAAGAGTTGGGGAAGCGCGAAATTGTGCGAAATGAAAATGCGAAGCAACGTGATACGGCTCAGGAACAAGATCGTTTTAGAGAAAACGCATTACAAACTTATTTTGATATTATGACCCACCTCATTCTGGAGAAAAACCTACTCCAAAGCAGTAGACAAGATGAAGTAAAGGTAGGTGTACGGCAGGAAAATGTTGAAAATAAGTCAGAGAGCAATAAGGAACAGAATCATGAGGAAACGAATGCCGATACCGAATATGCCTCTGTCAGGCTAATCGCACAAGTTCGCACTGTAAACACATTACGCCGATTGAGCCTAGAAGACACGTTGGATGTGAAGCGTGTAAAGCAAGTTTTTGACTTCTTGCACGACGCAGGCTTATATGAAGGGGAGATGGCAATTTTGCAACTTGCCGCAATGGACCGTATTAATCTTAGAGGCTTTTATTTGATGCGAGCTAATCTCTCCGGAGCGCACTTGTGGGCGGCAAATCTTAGTAGGGCAAACCTAGCGCATGCAAATCTCTCTGAGGTGCGTGTGTGGCAAGCTAACCTGTCTGGAGCAGACTTGCACGATGCTAATCTGTCTGGAGCGCACTTGAATGAAGTTGATCTCTCAGAAGCAGACTTGCGTGATGCTGATCTCTCCGGAGCGTACTTGGCACAAGCCAACCTCTCCGGAGCGCACTTGAGAGATACCAAATTTGATACGAAGACGATTCTGCCAGATGCTAAAAATGTTGGTAGTTATTATAAACCAGAATATGACAAATACTGGTCACCTAATACTGATATGTCCCGCTATACTGACCCTAAGCATCCTGATTACTGGCAACCAGATTGGGTAACATAGCAAATGGAGTAGTGAATTCATCAACATTTGTGTGGATGACAAAGAGAAGGATTTATCATCGACAATCCCCTAGGCTGAATCGGGTGTATTTTGTGCATCAAGGCGTTGTTTGAGGACGCGAGTGCTGTAGGCGGAGAGTGCGGAGAGAACGGTGAGGATGTAGGCGAGTGGTTCGGCGCGGGAGAGTTGGTCGGGGAAGAGGAGCCATGCGCCCACGACGAGGACGGTGCAGAGGATGAAGTAGATATTGGAAACCGTATAGGAATAAAGGGTGTTTTGGGCGGATTGTTGCTGGGCTTCCTCAAAGTTGGCATTGAAGAGGCGCATATCGAGGCGGAGTTGGGAGACGGTGGTTTCCCAGATGCCGGTGATGAATGACAGGACGATGAGCAGGCAGAAGATGAGGAAGATGACGAGCAATGAGGGGGTGAATTGCATATCGGTGAGGTCGGAAAGGAGGATGATGGCGACGAGTGCGGTGAAGCCGAGCAAGATGATATGGACGGCGACTTTAAATATGAGATTGAAGGTGGTGCGGGTGGTGTTGCCCATATGCCCCCTCGATTGCTGGTGAGATAGTTTCCTCTCTACATTATAGAAATATGTGTCAGAAAAGAAAAAAGAGAATTGTCGATTCAAAGTCTGTCACAGAATATCTTGATTTTGTACGATACCTCCCCGACGAGCGATGATTTGAATGGTATCCCGTAAGGTTTTCACTTCGTAGAGTTTATATGATGGAAGTTCTAAGAGCTTTGTATCGCTGAACTTGTCGAAGTATTCAGATTTCCGAAGTATGTGAAGCATTTCGTCATCGGGTTTGATGACAAAATTTGCCCCATGCCATCGGATTGCTCCTGAGAAGTACGCGACAGACGAGAATTGAATATAGAAGGTGTCTTCTGGGTTGGTGTTGTGGCGTACTCGTAGGTTCAACGTTGAATGTCCGATGTTGTAGTTGCGAATCAGACAGTCGTAATGTTCTGGGTTTGGGATATCGAAGCTGTTGATCGTCATATTTTGTATCTGAAATGGGACGACACACAGGTCGTCCCCTACAGGTATCGATAGGTTGAATTTGGTTATTGAATCAGCGATTCGAGGCGATCCACGAGTTGTTCTAGGACTCCAAAGGTTTCTTCGACGGCGGCTGGGGTGGACATATCGACTCCGGCTTGGTTGAGGACGTTGATGGGATAATCGGAACCGCCTGCGCTGAGGAAGTTGATGTAACGCTCGACTGCGCCTTTTTCTCCGTCAAGGATGGTATTGCCGAGTGCGTGGGCGGCGGAAATGCCGGTCGCATATTGGAAGGTGTAATACGGCACATAGAGATGCCCGAATTGCGCCCATGTGATGCCCGTGCGTTCGGGATCATCGGTCATGGTGTCGCCATAACCTTCGGCGAAAAGGCTGGACATCAACTCATTGAGTGCATCAGGTGTCAGAGGTTTGCCCTCTTCGATAGTGGAATGGACTTCGTATTCAAAGCGGGCGAGTGTGGGCATGATGAAGAAGTAGCGGTGGATGTTGTCCATTGCCTCTTGGATGAGTCCCAGTTGGAAATCACGGTTGTCATGTTTATCGAAGAGGTGCGCGCGGGTAAGCACTTGGTTGAAATTAGAGGCAACTTCGGCGGCGAACATCGAATAGCCAGAATAGACTTCTGGCTGGTGTTTGCGGGAGTGCCATGAGTGCATGGAATGTCCGAGTTCGTGGGCGAGAGTACTCATCGCGCCAAGCGTGCCATCGAAGCTCATCATAATGAAAGGATAGGTATCGTATGTCCCGAAAGAAAATGCCCCACCTCGTTTGCCTTCGTTAGGATAACGGTCTACCCAACGTTCTTCGAGTGAACCACGTTGCATGACTTGGACATATTCTTTGCCCAGCGGTTGCATCCCCTGCACAATCATCTCGACAGCATCTTCAAAACTGAGGAGTGGTGGATTATCGGTGAGTGGCGCCCAGATGTCGTAAGGATGAATGGTATCGTAGGCGAGTGCGCGCCGACGGACATCCCAATAGCGATGCCATGTGGGGATATATTTTTTGTAGGTGTCGATGAGATTGTGGAAGACTTCGGTGGGAATGTTAGAAGGTGCAAGTTGGGCTTCGAGGACGCTGGCGTATCCACGGACTCTGGCATTGAAGACGTTGTGCTTGACAGAGGCGATGTAGGCGTTGGCGAGTGTGTTTTTGAAAGCGAGGTGTTGGTCAGCATACCCCTCCCAAGCGGTACGGCGAGCCTCACGGTCTGGATGAGCCTTGAGGGCTTCGATGGTGCTTTGTGTGAGGGGGTGATTATCCCCATTGGAATCCACTGCATCGGGGAATTGCATATCGGCGTTGGTGAGTTCGCTAGCTGTCCCGCGGAATGTGCCGAAGGGCTCCTGTAACATGCCAAGCACTTGTTCAACTTCTTCTGAACGGACATGGACTTTTTGACGGAGTAAATCGAAGATGGCATGTTCATAGAGCTTCATGCCTTCATGTGCGTTGACCCACTCGCGGAGTTGAGTTTCGTCGATGCTGAGTATTTCGGGTGAGGCGAAGGCGGTGGCTTGCGCGTATTTACCGAAGAGACCTTGTGATTGTCCGACTAAGCCTTTGATTTTGGTATTGAGGGAGTCGCATTGGGATTCCATCATGGCATAGAAGTAGAGTTTCATCACGCGTCGCCGGATGGCACTGCTGGTCTCGAACCAGTCCACGAGTGTATTGGGACTGTCGCCGAGTATGCCTTTGAATTGTTCGAGTTTGGGGATGGAGTCCATGGTGGCAGTATATTCGGCTTGCCATTCGGCATGGTCGGCAAAGACGCTTTCAGCATTCCATTTGTCTTGTTGTGGGACTTCTTGGCGAGCGGGTACTTCGGTCATTACAGGCATGGGTTTCGCTTTCGTTTGGTAGATATTCAGTAGTCAGCGTTCAGCCATCAGATTTTGGCAGGTCGTTTACATCAACTCCCGATTACCTTGTCCGCCAGACGGTCAAACCATCTGGCTAGCTGAACTTGGAAGTCCCTTAAAAGGGACTCTTCAACCCTGATGATAACTCGAATGAAACTCAACTACTATAACGTAGAGGTCGGGATGTCGGGAGGGTTGGGCTTGGGCAATGTGACTAATTTGGGGAGAATTTAGCAGTCAGCGTTCAGACATTAGGAGATTCATTCGTAATTTACCTCTAAAGGTTCAAAGCCTTCAGCTAGCTGTTTTTACGCCTCATCAATGAGGCTATCCAGTCTTGGACTGGTTGAGAACTTTAGATTTTCATCGATTCCGTATGTTTCAACCCTTAAATTAGGGTTTTTCCTGTGGATAGGTGATTTTCTGATGGATTGAATATCGGTTATCATGTGTCTGTCATGGTTGATGAAGGGATGTGGAATGAGTTTGTTTAATCGGATTGCGGGCAAAGGTGGTGGCGGTAGGCGCAGGTTGTTGCGGATGTTGCTGGAGCGTATGCATGCGGATGGGCGATTGCAACGCGAGGTCGAGGCGATTGTCCAAGATGAGGGCAATGACTTCAATTTGACGGCTGGGGCACGTGAAGAATTTGAGGCGAAGCCGGTAGGTTTTCTGATGAGGCAGGAACGACTACAAGTTAAGTCTGAGTCGGCTCATCGTTCCAAATCGGCATCGAACCAACCCAGCGCGACACTTGGGGAGGAGGCTTCTGAGTTGGTTCAAGAATTGCGTCAGGCGTTGACCGAGCGAATGGAAGCGGATGATGACATCCAGCCGTTGATCGCGGAGAACAATTATCGAGCTTTGCGGCAACCTGTCCAATCATTGTTCCATAGCCTCTTAGTTGAGCGCAATATCGTGATTGACCGACCAGAACGTCAGCGACTATTTGACCACGTGGTAGGGTACGTTATCGGATTTGGTCCATTGGAAACCTTGCTGGCTGATGAGCATATTACTGAGATTCGGGTGTTGGGTTGGGATCGTATTTGGATAGTCCATAATGGGATGTTGAAACGAGCCAACATCCGGTTTGATGATGCCCAGCATGTGTTGCAAATCATTGACCGAATCATGGTGTCTAATGGTAGGACGCTTGATGTTGCGAATCCGATTATGCATTTTAGAGTACCGGATGGGAGTCATATCTCTGCTGCGATTCCACCTGCGTCCGCTGTTGGAGCTGTGTTGACCATTAAGAAGTACACAGCTAGTTACTTGAACGTACAGGATTTGATTCAGTTTGGGACGATTTCACCCAAGGCGATGGATTTTTTGCGCGCCTGTGTTATTTCTCAAGCGAATATCTTGATTACGGGTGAACAGTTATCAGGGATGACGACCTTGCTATTTTTGCTGAGCGACTTCATTCCTCATGATGAATTCATCATTGCGGTGGATGACCATTTCGATATGGGTGGATTGAAACAAGAACAGATCGTTCATCTTCAGACGCGGTCTACGGCAACCTATGGGCTGGGCGAAAGTAATAAATCACAAGTGGTTCAGGAGGCGATATATATGAATCCTGAACGTCTCGTGATTGGGGATATGGATGATGAGTCGTTTGGAGTCTTGCTTCATTCTGTTGTTCCGTGGATGGCTACAAGGCAGGCGCATAGTGTGGCGGATGCCCTGTCTAAGCTAGAAACGGTGACGCAGTTGAGCCGGGGTGATGACCCAACGATTCCCATGCGGATTGGGGGGCGAGTGGATGTGGTGGTGCATATGGAACGCTTGCTTTCGGGAGCGCGTCGGGTGGGACGAATCAGTGAGGTGCAATATCAGGATGGTCAAGTGGTCGCAAATGATATTTTTGCGATGGATGTGATTAATCAACGGCTGGAATCTATTTTGCGGTTTGTTAATCGTCCGACAGAAGCCCTGCTAGAGCAGTTCAAGATTTATGGCAGAATGTCTGAAGTGGCGATTAATGAGCTGTTTGATGATAATCCGGCGGAGTGATTTTATAACGCAAAAAACGCATCTGTGAGATGCGCTTTCGCATAAGACCCTGTAACCCTGTATGAGAGTTTTGTTACCCCATTTGACTGCGCTGTGGTGTTGCTAGTTGGCAGTCGTTTAACTTCACGCTTTTATCCTATCATGAATCGTCGAAAAAAGTTCTGAAAAAGTTCCGAAAAATATGTAACGGAGCGGTTTGTTGTTTGTTTGAATTTACAAACGGGAAGTTTGAACCGCCAAGACGCAAAGGGGCGATGACAAATTTCAGAATACTAGCTTGTCAGCTTTGGGTAACGTGTTTAACTTGCCCTGTTGACTTGTACAAAATTATGTGGGGAAAAGTATAGAAAAGGTCAATCTGATATCTAATTTCTGAAGTCTGAACTCTAACAAGTAAAAGGCGCATCTGCTGTGAGATACGCCCTAATGATTTCGTTTCCGTTTGTGATGCTGTGTAGTTCGTTTAAGAAAAAAGGTGAGTTCCGATTGTGACTGTGTTTAGATTCAAAGGTTAGTTGGGAAAATCGGTCAGCGTGGGTGTGCCTCCCGATGTTGCGGGGGGATACTAGCGTTATTAAGGTTGAAATTATGAATGAATAAAAGATTGTTTCCCATGACAACACCTCTTCACTGGTAAGGTTAAATTGATTATAACTCAAGAATTGCTGTGAGAATCCGAAAATTTTATGAATTTTCTTAATTCTTCTCGAAAAGTAATGCGTTCTGAGTCATGAGTGATGAGAAACATAAGACGAGCAAATCGTTTTCCCATAACAGGAGATTGTTGATTTCTCTACCGAATAGACGATCATTGGTGTAGGCTTGCGACTTATGAATTGGTGAACCATAGGATGTAATTGATGAATCGACGAAGGTTGATTGGGTTGGTGATGTTTGTGTTGATTGGGAGTGTGGTTGGATTGCTTGTGGTGATACAACTTGCGCCTTCATCGACCGAGGTGAGGGTGGCGGAGTGTGTGGCGGATGAGTTAGATGAATGTGTGGTGTTTCCACAGGTGACGGGAGAGAATTTGAATGGGGAGTCGGTGACCTTGCCGGATGATTTTTTGGCAGAGCGTAACTTGATTATTATGCCCTTCAACCGTGACCAGCAAGTGGGTGCGGAGGCGTGGTTGCCACTGGGTCAGGCATTGGCAGATGAATATGAGGATTTGCAATTTTATAGTATTGCGGCGTTGCCGGACTTGTCGCCTGCGATTCGGTTACTTGTGAGTGGTGGGATGAATCTCGCCATTACTGATGAGGCGGTGCGGGAGGTGGCGATTCTCTTGTATCTGGAAGAGCAGGAACGATTCGTTGAGGCACTCGGTATTGCGGATATGGAGATGATGCAGGTGTTGCTGGTGCGTGGGGATGGGACGGTGGTATGGACGATGGCGGGGGCATTTAGTGAGGCGATGGTAGAGGATGTGCGAGAGAAAGTAATGCGTAACGAGTAAAAAGCAAGGATGTGAAAAGTTGGTTTTTGGATGGATTGCCAAGACGTAAGGAAACGCATGAATTCACAGGTTGGTTAACAGGAGGGAGTTATTATGGGAATGACAACAAAGATACGTGAAGCGCGGGAAGCCGATTTGGAGGCGTTGCAGGATTTGGTCGAGGAAGCCTTTGTCCCTGTGTTTGAGTCGTTCTTGAACATCATGGGGAAGGCGATTTTTGATGCGTTGTACCCTGATTGGCGGGCGTTGCAACGGAAATTGGTGGTCGATTTTTATCATGACGACGGGGCGGAAGTGCAGATTGTGGAGTTTGATGCGCGTCCGGTGGGTTTGGTGGTGTTGCGGGCGAATCTGGAGACAAAGCATGGTGAAGTCGAGTTCTTGGCAGTGCATCCTGACTCACAGAATATGGGGGTTGGCACACTTTTGAACGAATACGCCTTAGGACGATTGAAACATCTGGGCATGGTGTTAGTGGAAGTGGGTACGGGCGGGGATGCGTCTCATGCGCCGGCGCGTCGGAGTTATGAGAAGATGGGGTATACGGCGGTTCCTTTGGTGCGCTATTTTAAGGTGTTGGAATAAGTTATTGGTTGTTGGTAATTCGTTCTTTGCTATAGCAGAAACGGACATGAATTTTGGATGATATTTTAAGTAACCGCATCAGTTTGGAATTAGAGAGATCTGTGATTGCGTAGCGACTGGTGGTCGATTTTAGTCGGTGTTGTTGATTATCTAGTCTGCTATTAATCTGGCGGTGCTGTTTGGTAATAGAGATAAGTGAAATTAAAGTTTCCTTTACCAGAAATGTCATGAGCCTCTGGTATCCAATACGCTGTGCTGTCATCATGTAGCAAATTGATTTGCCACCATGCTACCCCATCAATACAGACTGCCCCATCTATGACACGAAATCCGGAGATTTCGGTTGAAAAAGAGCCTCTAGCGTTGCCGTTGGGTGCATCATAGTAATTGTATTCGGCATTATATGCACCATAATGTCGACCATAATCGCCCACTGAGAAACGCCAGCGCGCGCCCCCTTCACAGCGTTCATAACGCCCGACACGTGGGTCTGGTTCATCAGCTCTCCCAAGAAGTTCAAGCCCCTTGCCACTCCACATTATATCTTCAAAACGCCAGCGCAATGTCGCCACATTCTCCTCAAAGCTGACATCTATATAACTTGAACCAACATTATAATGATTGTAAGAATAACCGTCATATAATATGAGACCGGGTTGTCTATCATCCAACCAATTTGGTAGTCCGATGATGAGTACGGTACCGTCGCTGAGGCGTGCGAGTTGAATCGGTTCGCCGGATTGTACGGATAGATCGGCTTCTGCAGGACCTTCCGCTATTCCTTCCACAGGATAATGAATCCACTCTTCTACCAAGTCTTCTGGGACGGGATAGCGGGTCAAGATGTCTTCTGCCGCTGGACGTGCCAAAGGAAAGCTCTCTGTCAATTGCTCTAAGAAGAGACCTTCGACAGCAGTGGCATCGGTGAAGCCCTGCTCTGCCAGAAAGTTGGCACGCTGATAGGTCACAAACGGCGTTCTAAAGTCCATGATTGAATGCGTATAGAGGCTTAATGAATCCTCTGGATTTCCTAGTCCTTTGTCCATTAACAACGACACCATGAATTCACGCATTGGATGTGCAGGCACGCCATAAATTGCTGGCAGGTTGCTGATCATCTCAATCACGGCTTCATAGTCCCCAAGCTGAAAACTGGCAAGGGCATTGGGCATCATTTCTCGAAGTTCTGCTGTCTCATAGATGATACCTTGTTGCTCAATGACGGTGGGATCATAGATGAGGAGGGATGCCATGTAGAAGCTACTCTGCAGATGACAGGTGGCTTCGTCAGCAAGGCATTCGCTCACCAATGCTTCGTAGATGGGGAATTCACAGGCGATTGTGCCGAATTCTGCATTGTTCGGACTACAGGTATTCAAGGCATTACAGGCTGTTGAGAAACGTTCCTCACCCATTGCCGATATGAAATCTTCACGGTTGGCGGATGTACAACCTGAAATCCAGTCATCGGCTTGGACGGTGGTTGGTATTCCAATTAACATGATAAGCAAGAGTGTGAGAATATTCTTCATGAGACCGCGCCTATCCGCTCATTGTTATCTGCAAACAGTGTAACCGAAATCGCAATTTGTGCCTGACGCTGACCCTATGTCTGCTCGGCTACTGCCTGATTGCCTGACTTGATAGACACTGTTGCTTGAGTCGCATTGGATGAGGTTCGTTGCGCTTTTTAGACAAACCTCGACGATAGGTTAGCCCTCTTCGTCTTGGCGGGGACGGCGGGTGTAGATGGGGACGGGTTGGGGTTGGGGTGTGGCTGTGCCGTAGAAGGCGCGGTCAATGGTGTCGTTGAAGCCAGAGATAATGCCGCGCAGATGAGCGCGGGCATATTGCAGACGCTTCTTGACGGTGGCTAAGGGTAGATTCAGACGTTCCGAGAGTTCCTTTTGGGATTCGCCTTTGAGATAGAAGCCTGCGGTGACATCGCGTTCATGTTCGGGCAAGGCAGAGATGGCGGTTTGGACCTTGTGGCGGAGTTCTTCAGCTTCGAGTGCTGTTTCGGGTGTTGGGAGATGGTCGGCAAGGTCGAATTGGGATTCGATGGGTTCGATGATGAGGTGCTTACCCCGAATGAGGCGGTCGCAGTGCGTCCAGACGATGCGCTTGAGCCAACCGGGAAATGCCCGTGGGTCGCGTAGGTTGTTGATTTGCTTGTAAGCAGTGAGGAAGGCATCTTGGGTGGCATCTTCAGCCAGTTGGGTGTCGCGGAGTGTGCTATAGGCGACTTGATATGCCATCGGGCGGAATTGTTGCATGAGCGCATCGAAGGCTTGGTGTTTTTCGTCGGTGTTGGTTGATTGGGCTTGTTGGACCCAGTCCCTATAGTGTGTCATGGATTTGTCCAGTACTTCACGTCATACAAGTAATATACTCGCATTTGATGAAGAATTCCTTAATGAACCCCATTGTAGCATAATCGTTACGTCCGGAAACGTATGAAAGTTGTCAGAAATTGGTAGTGGTCAGCATTTCAGCTTCCAGAAGTTAGAAAGTTAGTTACCAGTTAGCAAATCTCGTACTCAGGTGATTGTGGATAATCATAACCTATACAGATAGATAATAGTCAAAATCGTTTAAATGTTTATACATGCCCCATTGTCAATCAGATTTCCCATCATGCATATCAAAGTCCTGAATTACCTCAGCAATAATCTCGGCGATTTCCTGACAGTCAGCTTCGTTAAATGTAAGTGGTAAACGCATATCACAGGTCTTAGCCAGTACAGCAAGTGTTTGGGGTAAATCTGGCGCCTCGTCCAAATAACACCAGCTATCGTATCGACTCGTAAAGCCAATCGGTTCGTCGGCTCCAAACCATTTAATGACAACACCCCGTTGTAGACAGCGTGAAATAAAGATGGGGAATTCTTCCTTACGCAAATGAGGAATGGTGAACTGAATTGAGCTACCCACATATGATTCATGTTTAGCTCGCACAGGGACGTTGATTCCATGAATCCTGTTTAATCCTCGCTCCATGCACTGATATAGCAGATTCCAACGCTGACAATTATCATCTAGTGAGGGTAATTGAGCGCGTAATATCGCCGCCCGCAGGTTGTCCATACGTCCGCTATAGTTGGGTGTTTCGAGTCGGATGCGCTCAAAATAGTCTTCCGTGGGACCTGCACGATGCATACCATACAACATATACGAACCCGAATAAACAACCGCACGAGCCGCAATGTCGGGATCGTTGGTAGTTAGAAGTCCACCTTCACCCGAATTCATATGCTTATAAGTTTGTGTACTGAAGCATGCTACCGTACCAAAGTTTCCGGAACGTATATCTTGCCAGCGAGCACCCATTGTATGCGCGCAATCTTCGATCAACATAATTCCAAGTTCTGAACATAAAGCAACAATCGCGTTCATATCTGAAATGTGACCGCGCATATGAGACAAAAGTAAGAATTTGGCACCGCTATTGATTGCTTTCGTACGCAAATCATCAAGATCAATATGATACTGTTGATCAGTCTCTACAAATATAGGGACTCCGCCCGCATTGTGAATTGCCCCGGGAACGGGAGCAAGTGTAAAGGCATTAGCCAAAACAAAATCGCCTGCTTGAATTCCCGCGGACCGCAAGGCAATATGAATTGCATAACCGCCAGATGCACAAGCTAGACAGTATTTGCTTCCCTGATATGCTGCATATTCTGTTTCCAGCATTGAGACTTCAGATATTTCGCCTTCATTAACATTATATCGATGTAGGCGACCACTTCTCATTAGCTCAATTGCTCGTTCGATTCCGGCTTCAGGGATAGGCTCCTGTAGTGTGAATAACTTTGAAAAAACGTTCATGACTCATACCAACGTCGTCTATAAAATGGAAAAGACCACTCTTCATCGGGACAATACTTAAACGGTGTCGTGCAGACTAGTAACTGGCATTGTACCCTTACTTAATAACATAATCTAATTCCGGTATCCACCTCTTGAGTTGTCACCGCATTCACATGCAAGGATTATGATCCATTCTCTCAAACTGTCCTATCCATTCAGAAGAAAACTCCAAATACTCTTCAAATGGGTAGACAATCTTGACAGAAGTCGTCCACATCCTTATAAGAATTGGATGTTCGATCACAGCACGAATTATCGTGTTACCATTATCATGGTATGCAACATAATGACTCCGATTTGGACAAGGGTTGGGTTCATCGAGGTCGTTTGGGAAATAGATCGGCAATACCCTACCGCCTTGAGGAAGACCATATAGCAACCAGCTTAGAAGAAGAGGAATATCCGTATGAAACTGAATGAGTTTAACTCTCTCTGATAGCACATTCTCATTATCTAGGATAACAGTCCCGACATACCCAATGTACAAATTTATCTCCGATCCTATACCTGTGGATGGGATACTATCCAATTCGATTGCAGTTGTCGTTTCCAACACGTTTGAAAATGTGTCTCTTGCATAAATAGCTTGAAGTGCGTGTCCAGAATTGTCGTGAAGCCATTCATGTTCAGAAAGCACATTCAGGAAATTTTGGACAACAAGCGATTGAGTTTGGTCTAAACCTAATCGACAAGGAACACGACAATTTGTTGTCTCTGCATACACCCACTCACTATCATTAGTGAGCATAAAATGAGTAGCCTAGCGAACAATTTTGCTTGATAGAATTTATGCCAGACGTAGACGGTCATTTTATTCACTTGATGCGCCATCTAAAGTCGTTTTATTGGCGAATACTCGATATTCATTCTCTAGGAGACCGGATTGCCAGAGGCTATGGAATGCGCCCCGCATATTACCTCGGTTGATGAAATGCTATTCGGTAAATTGATTGTGTGTGAGAGTGGCATCCAGTATCTCAGCAACCCATTCGATAACGTCTGCTGGTGGTGAGGTCCGCATGACTTGTGTGTATGCGAACATTCCCTCGTATATTAGGGTCAGCCTCAGACCAAGCGTGGCGGGATTCTTGGCACCGAACTGGACAGCCAAATTCTCGAATGCTTCTCTCTCCCAATGTTTGAAGGCTTGACAACTGGACTCGACTGCAAGACCTGTCCCACCAAACTCAGCCATCGCTTTGACGGTCAGGCAACCTTGGAGACCCGGCGAACCTAAAGCGATTTGTGCTGTGCTGAAAATACTGAGGATTTGTTCACGGGGGGGACCTGTCCGCCTCACTTCAGACCAAAAGGATTGAATGTCAGTCACATATTCCTGCACCACTTCATCAATGAGTTGATCCTTTGTTGGGAAATACTTATACATGGTACGCTTCGAGACACCCGCTTCAGCTATGATGGCATCCACACCTGTTGCACAGAAACCATGTTCTGAGAACAATTGCCTCGCTGTTTTTATGATTTGGTTGCGTTTTGTACTCATGATTTTATTATGCCCTCGAAAACGGACAGCCACAACGTCAATTTCGATGTTTTCTTGACATTGTAAACAGATCGGTGTACACTCTCAAAGTAAACAGACCTGTTTACTTGTATTCTACATTATCATGGAGGTTAAAATCATGACTAACCCGATAACAGATGCAGTAACCCGTGAGCAAGAAAGTTTTGATGTCTATGATGCCATCGTCGCCACACTAACGGATTACATCGAAGGTGCAAAAACTGGAGATGCAGATCGTATTCGCAATGCTTTCGCTGACCACGCGAACATTGCAGGCACTGTCGGTGGTGAATTCTCTGTTGGTGACATAGATGCTTTCAGTCAATTACTAAGAGAGATCAAACCTTCACCAGAACTTCGGGCAAACATCGCTATGATTGACATCTCTGGATCGGCTGGTGTTGCCAAAGTCGAGTTCATTAACTGGTCGGGCATGCGTTACACAGATTATCTTTTGCTCCATCAGCGTGATGGTAATTGGACGATTAGTGGCAAAGTTTTTGATGCTCACTCGCATGGATAAGGAGGCAACTCGTCATAGATACAGTGTCTCAAATTCTGATTCTTGTGAGCTTGTATACGCCAGCATTTTGAATCAACTTCGTCGATCGTATACGCCCTATCATCGAGCAAAATAGGGCGTATTCTGAAAATGAGACCAGAAGTGAGTGGTATTGACACTTTCCTATTTCCGATATTCATCCTCTAAGAGACCGAATTGCCAGAGGCTGTGGAATGCGCCTCGCCAGAAGACTTTATCGCGCCATGTGCCTTCGAGGGTGAATCCAAGTGATTTCAATAAGCCAGCGGATGCCTCATTGCCGACGGTGACATTGGCGGATACACGATGTAGGTTGAGGTCGCCAAAGCAGAAGCGGAGTAGCTCGGTGACAGCTTCGGACATGATGCCTTTGCGCCAATAATCGTAGTGGAGTTCATAGCCAATCTCGGCGGAACGATGGCTGGGTTGGTAGTCATGAAAGCCACAGGAGCCAATCATAAGGTCATCGGGTTTGCGCGTGATTGCCCAGCGTATCCCAAATTTTGTCTCGACGACATTCTGTGTCCATTCGATGATTTCTTGAATTTCGGCTTCGGTGACAGCGGTTTCAAAATCGGTCAGGTAGCGCATGACTTCGGGATGTTGATGGAGGTCGAACCATGCTTGGGCATCGTCG
Source organism: Anaerolineae bacterium (assembly GCA_028284565.1). Next base: position 14,501 of record JANQRM010000180.1, read on the forward strand.
GGGGTGATGGCGCGCAGTTGTAGGCGTTCAGTTTCGAGTGTGGGGAAGGTTTCAAAATTGAAAGAGAGCATTGACGTATGTCTACCTAGTAGGTTGATTCGCATTTTGTCTATCGAATCATGTTAACCCAGATTTATCTTTAAGCAAACTGGCATTGATATTATGCTGTATTATATCTTAGCGGCAACAAAGTAATATCTGATGCAATTTGAGAGGTGCGTGATGATGACGAATTCTCTGGTTAAGAGCTGGTTGTATATTGTGATTATCATGCTGTGTGCTACACCAATGCTTGGTCAGCAAGATCAATGTCCTTCTATTGTAGCGACGACTTTAGATACAGCGAATTTGTCATGCACGGATACCGGACGTAATGAGGCTTGTTATGGCAATAACACTGTTGAAGTCAGCGCACGAGAGGGCTTTGAAACCAGCTTCGATCAACCCGGAGACAAGGTTAATTTAGTAACTGTCGACTCCATGTTACTGAGTGCAATGAATGAAGCGGTTGGTGAATGGGGTGTGGTGTTGATGCGTTTGCAAGCCAATCTCCCAGATACTTTGCCTGGTCAAAATGTAACCCTTCTTTTATTTGGGGACGTGGAGATCGAAAACGATGTTGATCATTCTGAAAATGAAGGTGAGGGGAGTACGATGTCTCCCATGCAGGCATTTTACTTCACTAGTGGCATTGGTGATGCACAATGTCAGGAAGCCCCTGATAGCGGTCTGCTGATCCAAACACCTGAGGGGGCAGTCGATGTGGAGTTTGTCGTCAACGAAGTCAAGGTTACGCTCAATTCGACGGCTTATATGCAAGCAGAAGCTGGGAGTGAGATGATTATCTATTTGATTGAAGGGCAGGCAACTGTTGAGGCACTTGGAGTCACTGAAGTTGTCCTAGCTGGAACAGGGGTAAGTATTCCATTGGATGAGGAATTGCGCGTATCGGGTGCACCGAGTGCGCCAGAACCTTATGATGATGAGACACTTGCTAGCTTGCCAATAAGTATTTTGGAACGAGATATTGAAATCGCGCCTGCTGTAACTGTAGAGCAGGCTAACACAGTGGACGAAATCGTTGCTGATTTGGATGGTGATTGGCTATTAACTTGGCTTCCATCTGAGGGTTGTGGAGAAATTGAAGTTACCGTTCCTGTCAGCATCGAAAGTGTGGCAGATAATTCCGGTCTTGATGTGGGAGGTGGTTTGGGTCCAACGCGCGCATTTACGCAAACAGAGCCACAAATTTATGTCTATGATGATGAAGATGTTACCCTCACGATTCAAGTTCAGGAATCTAATCTTTTGACAATAGTTATCACTCGGGTTTTGACGAATCTGACCACGACCTGCTTTGGTGAAATAACCAGGTAACATCGTGTGCTCTTCAATGCCCTCAAAGCGGATTCAACAAATGAGATTGACCGTATCCGCGAATTTTTGGGTGTCGAACTTCGTCCTGAGCAACGTGTGCAGGTCACTGAAAAAACGAGCTTTCCATATATGAAAGCCATCAATCACAAATTCTCGCCCATCATAGGCAATACGGTCAAGATTGAGATTGTCCGCAAAGGCAGAACAGGCGACGGTGGTGCGTTGTTTACCAAAGGGTAGTTCGACAAAGTGGATGCTTTTTGCAAAAGTGAACTCCAACGTTTGGGCAGTGATTTCCCTTATGATGACGCATTTTCTCCATAGTCTTGACGCATCCAATAGATGATGGTGCTACCGTCGGTGAAACCGAGGGGGAGGAATGCGCCGAGTGTGAAGATGAGCAGGTTGACGAGTAGTGTCCAGAAGACGAGCCACCAGATGAGTCCGCGTGTGTCACCCAAGAG
>JANQRM010000195.1 GCA_028284565.1 Anaerolineae bacterium
ATTTGGACAATTTATTACCTGTCAGTGATGAGACAAATTATCGTTTTGAACGTGGTGATATTGCAGACAGATCAACCGTTGTTCGGGTAATGGATGAACATGCGATTGATACTGTGGTGAATTTTGCGGCGGAAAGTCATGTAGATCGTAGTATTTTAGACCCAGATGCTTTTATTCATACGGATGTGGCAGGCGTATATGTTCTGCTAGATGAGTCACGGAAGCATGGGATTGGGCGATTTTTGCAAGTATCGACAGATGAAGTCTATGGTGATGTGGAAGAAGGTTTTTCTGTAGAGACGGATAACTTTTTGCCGAATAGTCCATATGCGGCAAGTAAAGCCAGTGGTGAGTTGATGGTACGGGCGTATCATGTGACCTATGGTATGGATACAGTGATTACGAGAGGTAGCAATACCTATGGTCCGTATCAATATCCAGAGAAGTTGTTGCCATTGTTCATTACTGAGGCATTGGATGATAAGACATTGCCATTGTATGGTGATGGAATGCAGGTGCGGGATTGGCTATATGTGGATGACCATGTGACAGGCATTGATGTGGCGTTGCATCAAGGCAAATCGGGTGAAGCCTATAATGTGGCAGGTGAAAATCAACAGCATAATATCCATGTGGTAAAAACGATGTTGAGCATATTGGACAAGCCAGAGTCATTGATTAAGCATGTGCCAGATCGTGAAGGGCATGATCGGCGATATGCGATGAATTGTGAGAAGTTGCGGGCATTGGGCTGGAAACGTCAATTTAGTTTTGAAGATGCCTTAGAAGCGACTGTTGAGTGGTATGTGAATAATGCGTGGTGGTGGCGGAAAATCAAGACGGGTGAATATCTGGAGTATTATAAACAGCAATATGCAGAACGTTTGGCGGCGGTGGAAGATTAAGATAGACTGAAGAAAAATTTGCCTGATAAACAGGGCATAACAGGGCGATTAATACTTTTGTCCAGAAGATAATAAGCGTTAAGTTTGGGAATTCTATCCATTTCTTGATGCTTTTTTCATTGTTGAGGGTATGTGATTCGATTTTGTGAGTGTGTGTATCTTAATCAAAAGGGGGCAGTTCATGAACTGCCCTTACAAATTATTTTATCTGGTAGTATCAGCCAGTTATTGGAAGAACAACTCTGGGACGACGGGGACGGCTTGTTGATAGAGCCAACGGTCAAAGAAGCCTTCTAGGTTTGCACCCGTGATTTCAGTTGCGACATTAATGAAGTCGGCTGTAGTGGCGTTGCTATCTTCAAAACGCGATGCATATTCTTGCATGATATTGAAGAACACATCATCCCCAAAGCGTAGACGTAAGGCATGAAGCACCCATGCACCTCTAAAGTAAACATTGCGATGGAACATATCGGTTTGAGGATCGCCGAGTATGTTGGTTTCTGCAAAGAATTGCGGTTCGGAGATAGTATTGTACCAATCGCGGAGGACACCATCAGCAATGGCATCACCCCAAAGTTCTTCCATCCACACAACAGAAGCATAAGTTGCAAAACCTTCATTGAGCCAAATCTCTTGCCACGATGCAGGGCTAACGCTGTTGCCAAACCATTGATGGGCGAGTTCGTGGGCGATAATTGTTTCGGCTAAAGGTGAACCATCTAAGATACTGTTGCCAAATGTTGAGAGGGTTTGGGTTTCTAGAGCGAATCCTAGATCAAAATTGACGACGACTGCACCATAAGATTCAAAGGGGTAAGGTCCAAAACGTTCAATAAAATGATCGAGCATAGCATTTTGATTCGCAAAGGCTTGTTGGGCGAGGTTGGCAATGTCTTTATGGAAATAATTGCGGATGATAATGCCATCGTCGCGTTGAATCTCGAAGCGTTCAAATTCACCTACATGAACGGTGACGAGATAGCTGGCTGTGGGGTCGCCTGCTTCCCAAATGAAGGTGGTTGTGCCATCGCCATTATCAATTTCTCGGCTGAGGATGCCATTGGCGGCGACAATAAGGGGTTGTTGAACGGTGATGTGAAAGGTGTAGGTGGCTTTGTCGAGTGGATGGTCATTATTCGGATACCAGAGGGATGCACCACGGGGTTGACTCGTGACAAACGCTC
>JANQRM010000401.1 GCA_028284565.1 Anaerolineae bacterium
GCGAAAGTTGGCGATACACGATGGCAGGTTATTGTGATGCTTGAAGCGCATGTAAAAGTCCGGATGGTCGCCATAGTGCATTTGTATCACTTCAGCAAAAGCATCTATATCCTCTGCTTGACAAATGATGTCGAGGTCACTGGATGGGATGTCAATGTCAAGCGGAATCGTCCCGACGAGGATGGGTTGATAATCGGCAAGTGATTCCAAAATGCCGAGTGATTGAATGGCGTGATAGGCACTTTGTTGGCGGGGTGTCCCTTGTAAGAGATAAGCAATATCCCGCCAATTGGGTTCGGTGATTAGCGGTCTTGCCATCGGTGTAAATCGTCATCGCGTTTGGTTTTGGACTTGCCTTTCCGCACATCATCGTCGTTTTTCAGACGTAACAGTAACTCTTCGATATCGCGCGCCATCTCACCTAATCCATAGAAGCCGATGTTTACTGTGTAGGTGTAAGAGCGATAGGTGTTGAAGCTCCCACGTCGCCTGCCTTGTCGCTGTTCACGCGCGAAGATGAGGTCATCGCCATTGCGCTCGACAAAGGAAATATCCCGTTCTGAATAAGATTTGATGGAACGTCGAAGAAGATGTTCGATGATGATGGCGCGACGGTCTGTCACCGCATAAGTCGTGCGGAGTCCGCGAATGTAGTTGCGGATGGGTGTGGAAATCATGTAGACTCCGACGAGAGCAAAAAAACCCAGCACGAGGGTGAAGATGGAGCTAAAACCATCGAATGATGAGGAACGCCCAAAGCTCCGACTACTCCCGAAGTTACTGAACACCTGTGTAAACATAAAGTAGAGGATTGCCATCCAGAAGATGCCAAAGAGGACTTGTTGCCAATTTTGTGTCAACAGGCGTACGGGATTGGGTTTCCCCACCCACAACAGTCGCTCATCACCATAGAGTTCGCCGGAGAGTTCGTGTTCGAGGCTGGGGTCGGGTGAATTGTAGGCCATGATTGTTCTCCTTGTTTAGCTGTCATATTTTGTGCAAGTGTTTGGCTTCGGTTTGTCAGTTGTTGGTTTTGTTTTTTATTGCCGGCAATACAAACTGTTTTTTGGCAAGTGAGCAGGCGGTTGTTGCCGTTTGTTGCCACATCTCCTCTGATAAGTAAGAAAATGGTTTGTTTTTAGTGAGAATGTCTAAAAGTAGTGCGCCTAGCCTAGTTCGTATAGATACTGAACTATGAGATCGCACTTCAAAAGTGAAAAATAAATGCGACATCGTGTGATAAAGGTATGGCTATGATATAGAAATCCCTCGAATAGACTCATTACTATCAACAGGGTATCACAAAATAGGGTCTAAGGGTGATGCAAATGGTGCGCGTAGACACTGCACTCCGCTATGCATTTGGCTATGCATCTGCATCCGATAGAGTTCAGATATTAGATGTCAGAATTCAGTTATGCTACATAGATGTCAAGAGAACCAATTTTTGAATTTCATCTGGGGACATCTTGATTGTTATATGTGCAACATTATCTGTGACATCGTTGTAAAGGTATAACTTATGCTGGGAATCTACGTATTGGCGATGCCAATAGATGAATTCGCCTGCATTGTGACTAGAGCCAAATGAAATCGTTTGATAGTCAATCTGCAACGTACATAATAACCCAGCATTTCCATCTATGTCTGGCAGACTCCAATATATTAATTCTCTTCCCGGTAATGAATTGTGAAATTCTATACCTTGCCACTGCTCAATGAGCTTTTGCTTATAGTTTGGCACGTCGATTTTGAAATAGGTGTTTTCTATTTCATTGTTGTCTGGGTGATAGGGTGTGAGGAAATAATTGATTGACATGATGTTGCTGTTTATACTTTTGCACTGACAATGGGCTGAAAGAAACCGCTGTCGTCGGGCATGTGCCAGTGAATATCACTGAAGCCGAGAGAAGCAAGCACTTGTGTTACGCTATCTCGTTGGACGGCGCGTAAGGTAGAGACATAACAATAGGTCTTCCAGCCGTCTCCGTCGGGATGTGTGATGAACATATTGAGCTGATATGAATCCTCATCCCAATCCCATACCTGAAAGATAATATGCTTGCCCTCATCATCTTCCATGATGGATGGAAGGGTGGTTCGGGGTTTGCGCTGAATGATGTCGTCATAGTCTCGGATGCTCATGAGCAAGAGACCGTCGGCTTTAAATCCCCGTTTCATCGTGGAAATGGCGGATGTGAGGGTATCATCATCCAAAAAATGGGCGATGGCGTTATCGAGTGCGACGACAATATCGGCTTGGGGAACATTGTCGGGTGGATTCAGCAAGTCAATGACATCAAAGGTCGGTTGGATGGGGGTGTCGAACTCATTCACATAGGTTTTGGCTTGTGCGATGGGTTTTGGGCTGAGGTCCGTGCCGATAACCGAGTAGCCTTTGCTGGCGAATCCGAAGGCTTGTGTGCCGATGCCACAGGTGCAATCCCAGATCGTGTGTTTGGTGTTATAGCCTAAACGTTGAATGAGGGGATGCAAACTATTGGCTTGACGCAGAACCGACTGATTCCAATTGGGGAAGATGGCGCGGTAATCGCTGGCTAAATCATTATAAAATTGGCTGACATCACTCATGAGTCGGGTCTTTCATACAAGGGAATGGTAAAACCAAATGTACTGCCCTCGCCCTCTGAGCTGATGAAATAGATATCCCCATTGTGCCGAATAATGATGTTGCGGACGAGATGGAGACCTAAGCCGTTGCCGTCGATGTGCTGGGTGGCTTTGCTCGTGGCACGGAAGAAGGGCTGGAAGATGCGCTTTTGTTGAAGTTCTGGGATGCCATAGCCCGTATCCTCGGCTTCAAAACGGGCATGGGTATCCTCTTTGGTCACGCGGACGGTAATTGTGCCGTTGTCGGGCGTGTATTTGATGGCATTGCCGATGAGGTTGGCAATGGCGTGATTTAATTGTGCAGGATAGCTGAGAATTGGTGTGGGTTGCCGAACAAGCAGTTCCTTGAGGCGTTGTGATTTCTTTTCCGCTTTGGGGCGGTATTCCTCGACCAAATCACTGACCATCCGCCCCAAATCAATAGCGCGCATCGCGGTATCGCTGGCTTGTTCCACCTTTTCCACGGAGAGCAGGTCGTTGGTCATCTGGCGCACTTTGTAGGCAGTGTCTTTGATTTGTTGGATATAGCCGACTTGTGATTCGCTGAGCTTGTCTTTGTCTGCTTCGAGCAAGTTGGCGTAGCCGATAATGCCAGAGAGTGGGGAGCCTAAGTCGTGGGCGGTGATGGCAATCATGTCACTTTTGATACGCTCTAGGTGGCTAACTTGACGATACAGCTGTTGCAGTTCAGTTTCGGTTTGTTTGCGTTGGATAGCATAGCGGATGGCGCGTTCTAGGATGGCGGGACTGACCTGCATCTTTTCTAAGAATTCAGAGATGCCCAATTGCATGGCGGTAACGTCAATCTCAAAGGAGCCGCGCCCGGTGAGCATGACAATGGGAATGGGGACATGATCGGGATACACCTCACGGAGCATATCAAGGCTGGTTTTGTGTCCCAAGTCATAATCGAAGATATAAACATCGTGTTGCGCGGTCTTTAATTTATCGATTCCTTCTACATAGGTGGATGCCCAATCGAGTTCGTACTGTTGATTGCTGACGGTGGATAGCATATCCTTGACGAGTTGAAAGGCGGAACGTTCGTCTTCAACGACGAGGACATGGATGGTGTCTAGTGTAATCATGGTTGTCCAATATATGACCCTGCCTAATTGCTCTTCTATTCTAACGCAAATCTTAATGTGGCGGGGCAAATCTGGGTTTGAAATGGATTGCTAAAGTTCTGTTGACATAGATACGTTATAGTCTTCTCGGTTGACCAATGACATGGAGATAAGATGATGCCCAAATTGAATCAACCTGCGCCGGATTTTGAGTTGCCTAATCAAGATGGGGAAATGGTGAAGCTGAGTGATTATCGTGGGAAGAAGGTGATATTGTTTGCTTTTCCGAAAGCGGATACGAGTGGTTGTAATCAACAAGCTTGCGGGTATCGGAATGTATTGCCCCAGATTGAATCGGCGAATGCAGTCGTGTTGGGTATCAGTGCAGATAGTCAAGAAGAATTAAAAGCATGGAAGTCGAAGAAGAACTTACAATATGATTTGCTCTCTGACCGTGACCATCGCATCTTAGACGAATGGGATGCGTGGGGACATAAGCTCTTTGGTTTTATTCCCTTGCCACTTGGTAAACGCTCCTACTGGGTGATTGATGAGAACGGGATTGTCATTGATATGCAATTGGGTGTAAGTCCGCAAGGGAGTGTGGAGCAAGCGTTGGCAACTGTAAATTGGTAATGCGCTGATGACTGCTGTCGCTGAGTGAGAGTGTTGCAAACTGGACTGTCCTCCACTAACATATCAGGCTGGTTGTCTGCCAGCGTAGACCCATCGTTCAATTTGGAGACATAGCTCTTGTATCAAGAGAAGAAAATCGGCGTGGTTGTCCCCGCGTATAATGAAGAACGGCTAATCATCAAAACGGTAGAAGGCATGCCGGATTATATTGATGCCATTGTGGTGGTGAATGACAAAAGTAGCGATTCTACAGCCGATGTGGTGGCTGGTTTAGCCGAAAATGACCCGCGTGTGGTACTCATCAATCATGAGGAGAATCAGGGCGTGGGCGGTGCAATTAGCACGGGATATGTGTGGTGTCGGGATAATGACGTTGATATTGCGGTGGTGATGGCGGGGGATAACCAGATGGATCCCGATGATTTGCCCGATTTGTTGGCTCCGATAATCGAAAATCGTGCGGATTATAGCAAGGGAAATCGACTGGTGACGGGACAAGCATGGCAGAAAATCCCCAAAGTCCGCTATCTGGGGAATGCGATGCTGTCGTTTTTGACGAAGATTGCCAGTGGCTATTGGCATGTAGCGGATTCGCAGTGTGGGTATACCGCGCTTAATCGCAAGGGACTCAAATTGCTACCACTTGAAGATATTTACCCGCGTTACGGGATGCCGAATGATTTCCTTGTGACTTTGAACATCTACAACATGCGAGTCGCCGATGTGCCAGTCCAGCCGATTTATGCGGATGAGGTGAGTGGCATTAAGATTCAGCGTGTTCTGTTTACTTTGTCGTTTTTGCTCATCAAGCTTTTCTTTCGTCGGATGACGCAGAAGTATATCATCCGTGATTTTCATCCTTTGGTCTTATTCTATTTCTTAGCAATTTTCTTGTTTACGGCGGATTTCTTGCTGATTATTCGTATGTTTCAGGGTTGGATACTCTCAGGGAATTTGCCGGATATTACCTTTTTAGCCGTGTTATTTTGTACCATCTCTGGTTTGCAGTTGATTTTGTTTGCGATGCTGTTTGATATGCAAGCCAATCGTGACCTGAAGGGATAAGGCATGAAGCAATTTGCCATCACAGGTGTGGGTGGATTTGTGGCACCTCGGCATCTGAAAGCTATTTCTGAGACTGGGAACAACTTAGTCGCCGCGCTGGACCTCAATGATTCGGTAGGGATATTAGACCGTTTCTTCCCCGACACCCAATTTTTCACGAGTCCTGTACGCTTCCAACGACTGATTGAGAAACTACGCCTTGACCCCAATGAAAAGGGCATTGAATATTTGAGTGTGTGTACACCGAATCACGTACATGACGCGCATATACGGATGGGCTTGCGCGCGGGTGCGGATGTGATTTGCGAGAAGCCATTGGTGCTTACGCCATGGAATATCGACATTTTGCAAGACCTTGAAGGAGAAACCGGGCAACGAGTGTATACGGTATTACAACTGCGCTATCATGATTCGTTAATTGCCCTCAAAAATGAGTTAGAAAGTCAGGCGAATCGGGAAAAGGCAGATGTCGTCTTGACGTATATCACGCGACGGGGGGGATGGTATCATGTCTCTTGGAAAGGTGATGTGGAAAAATCGGGCGGGGTCGCAACGAATATCGGCATTCACTTCTTCGACTTGTTGATTTGGCTGTTTGGTGATGTGGAGCATTCCGAAGTACATCTGTCACAGGAAGATAAAATGGCAGGGTTGATCGAACTTGAACATGCGCGAGTGCGATGGTTGCTCTCCATTGATTATGACGATTTGCCATCAGAAACGCGCGAGGCTGGGGGATATGCTTACCGTTCAATTACAATTGATGGCGAAGAGATTGAATTTTCGACGGGGTTCAACGATTTGCATACAGAGGTCTATCGGCAAGTGTTGGCGGGTAATGGCTTTGGTATCGAGGTGGCGCGTCCGTCGATTACGCTGGTGCATACCATCCGTGAAGCAGACGTGGTAGCGAATCCAAACCATCGACATCCCTTACTAGGGTAAATCCACATCGTAGGGGCGTACAGCTGTACGCCCTTACATTTATCTATTGCTGAGATATATAGGTAGAGGCTTGATCTATGACACAAACCAAGACGACTATCCCCCCGCTGGATCTGTCCACTGAGATTGATCTGTTGTGGGATGAACTGAACGATGCGATTCAACGTGTGTTGCGTTCTGGACATTTTATCATGGGAAGTGAGGTCAAGCAGTTTGAAGCCGAAGCCGCCGATTATCTGGGGGTGAAGCACGCGGTTGGGCTGAATTCGGGGACAGATGCGCTGATTATTGGCTTGGAAGCATTGGGTGTACAAGCTGGGGATGAAGTCATCACCTCACCTTTTTCCTTCTTTGCGACAGCAGAAGCCATATCACGTTTAGGTGCGAATCCAGTGTTTGTAGATATTGAACCCGACACGTTTAATATTGACGTCTCGCAAATTGAAGCGGTTGTTACAGAAAAAACCCGCGCCATTATTCCCGTGCATTTATTTGGTCAATCGGCTGATATGAATGCCTTACAGGTACTCGCCAATCAACATGGGTTGAAAATCCTAGAAGATGCAGCGCAGGGGTTTGGCGCATCATACAAAGGTGTGAATTGTGGCGCGTTAGGGGATGTGGCGGCGTTCTCGTTTTATCCCACGAAGAATCTGGGTGCATATGGTGATGGTGGTTTGCTGACGACGAATGACGATATGGTGGCTGAACAAGCGCGGATGCTACGGACTCATGGCTCCCGCATCAAATATTACAATGAGATTTTAGGCTACAACTCCCGCTTGGATGCGATTCAGGCGGCGATTTTGCGGGTGAAATTGCCTCATATTGACGACTGGAATCAAGCACGTCAACGTGTTGCCGGGCAGTACCATGAATTGCTAGAAGATGTGGATGGGGTAGTTATCCCCACCAAGCGCGACAATCTGAATCATATTTTCCATCAGTATACGATTCGGGTGCTGGATGACAAACGGGATGCAGTTCGGGAGCATCTGAAAAATACGGGAATATCGACGATGGTCTATTACCCCAAGCCGATTCACAAACTGCCGATGTACACCGAATTAGACTATGAACTGCCGATAACGGAACAAGCCTCACGAGAGGTCTTGAGTTTACCGATTTGGCCCCAATTGACAACAGATACGCAAGAGACAATTGTCAAAGCGCTTCAACACGCCATCGAACAGGTTTAACGATGGACTATTTTGTGCATGAAACCGCTATTGTCGATGAGGGTGCGAGTATCGGTGCAGGCACGAAAATTTGGCATTTTTGTCATGTGATGCCCAAAGTCGTGATTGGTAAAGCCTGTTCATTGGGACAGAATATCTTTGTCGCCAACAAGGTGACGATAGGCGATGGGGTCAAAATTCAGAATAATGTCTCTGTGTATGAAGGGGTGACTTTGGAAGATTATGTCTTCTGTGGACCCAGTGTGGTGTTTACGAATGTACGGAATCCACGCTCGGCTTTCCCAAAAACGCCTGACGAGGGGTACGATGACACACTCGTGAAACATGGCGCGACTTTAGGGGCAAATGCGACCATCGTGTGTGGGACAACGGTGCATGAGTGGGCATTTGTCGCGGCAGGTGCGGTAGTCACAAAGGATGTACCAGCCTATGCCATGGTTGCGGGTGTGCCAGCGAAAATCATCGGTTATGCGTGTCAATGTGGTGAAAAACTCAATTTTGTCGATGATAGGGTGACCTGTGAACACTGTGGTAGACGCTATCAGAAACAAGATGGACGGGTCACCTTTTTAGGCACAAGCTGATTCCCCCTCCAACTTGCAGACCATTCAAGCGTATAATCGTAATCTCGATTTTATCAAAACAAAGGACGATTTGATGCCTGCTGTTGGTGAACAAGCCCCAGATTTTGAATTGCTCAATCAAGACGGCAAAACGGTCAAGCTCAGTGATTATCGTGGCAAAAAGGTGATTTTATTTGCCTATCCCAAAGCTGGGACATCCGGTTGTACGACCCAAGCTTGTGGACTGCGCGATAACTTTCCACAATTTGAAAACGCCAATGCCACGGTGCTGGGGATTAGTCCCGATTTGCCGGATGCGCTGAAAAAGTGGAAAGAAGCAGAAAACCTACCCTATGATTTGGTGTCTGACCCTGACCATGCGGTATTAGAAGCGTGGGGTGCATGGGGCGAGCGCAATATGTATGGCAACACATATATGGGTGTGATTCGCTCGCATTGGGTGATTGATGAAGAGGGTAAAATTGCGGATGAGCAAGTCAAAATCAGCCCAAAGAAGAGCATCGAAAAAGCCGTGGCGTTTGTCAATTAGTGGGTGACAATATAGTCTCGCCGTACACGGTCAACGATGTCTACAAGGGTCTGGTGTGTGTAATCGCGCTGATGATATTCATGCCAAAGCGCGCAGAAGGTCACACCAAGCGAATAATCATAACGAGGTCCGATGGGTTCGTTTCCCGTGATGACAGCAACCGTTGCCGGGATGTCCATGCCGGAGTCGATGAGTGTCACCACCACTCCCGCAAGATAGCGTGACCAACTGGGAAGGGGGCGGTTCTGGCAGGTGCGTTTGTCTCGTGCAGAGCGACGATCAAATTGCGTATGTGCGTCTAAATCAGGAGCGTGAATCGAAAATTGCATCCCCTCGACGACAGAGGCGGCAACCCACATCTCATGACCCGGCGCAGAGACTATCCACTCTGGCGATTGGTCTGGATAGGTTGTGGTAAAGGTTGTTAGCAGGTGAATCGGCGCGTCAATCACCACCCCACTTGTCCTCGGCTATTTCCCAACGGTTTAATGGGTAAGTGTACCACATTTTGTCATCTTGCATTATAGTGTTGAGTCAGTGTTATTACTCAAGACCATTTAGGACATCATGCCACATCGCCGCTACGCATACATCAAACAGGTTATCGGGGTTGTCGCCTTTTGGTTACTGACCGCCGCCTGTACGCCCGAAGAAGAACCACGCTTTGTTGAATTAGATACGGAATTTGGCGCGCCAGAGCCGATTTTTATCACACCGACTCCCATTCCGACTCTTGTGCCAACAGCGATACAGGTGTCACCGACTCAAGCACCCACCTTGACTCCAACGGATGCGCCACCCTCCCCAACGCCCACCTCTGTAGCGCTGACCTGTAATGCGATTTTTGAAAATCTCTATACTCGTGCGACGAATGCTTGCTTGAATAAACCGGATGGCTATTTCTGTAATGGGGGTTCACCGCCTGTTGCAGAACCTGCGGGTCCCATCAGCAGTGCCATTGGTGGCGAAGGGGCAGTCGTTGAGGCTCAGTTGATTAACAGCCTGCGGACTCAAGGCATCCCCACGAATAATAGCGGGGGTTTGGTCTGGTTTCGTCTCCATGAATTTGTGCAACTCAATGCGCTCTTGATTGGCGATGTCCAATTAACAGACCTCACAGTGGATGAAGAAGGTCTCCCCTCATGGCAAGCCTTCGTAGTGCAGACCTACCCGCATGAGACGGTTTGTAATACCGCACCGCCCAGTGCCTTTGTTGTCCAGAGTGACTATGGTTTGTCCTCACGTTTGGGCATTAACGGGGTTGGGGTCGATTTGGATGGGACACTGGTGATTCAAACACATGGTTTGGACACGCACTTTATCGTGATTGAAGGGCAAGCACGTATTGGTGTCTTTGGACAGCCCTTTACGGTTTTTGCTGGACAGCAACTTGTCGTGACCTATAACGCGGGGGATTTTAATGCACCAGCTGGCTTGCCGAGTCCGCCTGTCCCACTTGATTCGGAGTATGTGGAAAACTTGCCAACAGTGCTATTTGACCGTTCCGTGCGGATTCCGCAACCCGGCTTTATTGCCACGGAGGGACGGGTCAATATGCGTGCAGAACCCAGCGTCAATTCGCAATTGCTCTATCAGGTTCCTGCGGAACAAATCATGACGGTGTTGGGTATTAATCCAGACCGAACATGGTTCCATGTGCAATTGGGGAATGGCGAAACAGGTTGGATGCGCGCTGACTTGCTCTCACAGAATTTGGGGCGTATCAGTGCAACTTATGATGCCACGCCAATACCCCCACAACGCTATGGTGACTTCGCCGAAAATGCGACGGTAATTGTGGGGCAAGGTGGGAATCTACGCGAAGCTCCCGATGTCGCCTTTAAGGTGATTACGACACTGCCTTATGGCACGCCCGTCAAACTTCTTGCTCGCAGTCCGTACAGTCCCTTTGTCAAGGTGGAAGTGGAGGGACAAGAGGGATGGCTGGCATTAATTACATTAGAAACGGAGTCCGTGATTAGCTCGTTACCCGTGGATTATGGCGTGCCTTTGCCCCCACGTCCCACAGCGCGTCCTGTATTTGCCTTTGGTGGTGGACATGCCTATCCCGATCCAAATGCTGGCAATTAAATCATAAACTGCCAGTTCACCAAGAAAAAATGACGGTAGAGTTAAGACTTCATAACACATCGCAAAAGCGATTATCTAATTTCTGACATCTGATGTCTAGCAAGGGAGATACAAATGGCAAAATTTTACGATCAAATCAGTGACGATTTAGCGGACTGGATACGCGCGCAACATTTGTTTTTTGTGGCATCTGCACCATTAAGCGGAGAGGGGCATATCAACCTCTCGGCGAAAGGTCTCGATTGCTTTCGTATCTTTTCTTCGAATCAAGTGGCGTATCTGGATTTAACGGGCAGTGGGAATGAAACGTCGGCGCATCTAAAGGAGAATGGACGGATGACCTTCATGTTTTGTGCGTTTGTAGGCGCGCCTCGTATCTTGCGTCTGTATGGGCAAGGGCGTGTCGTCTTAACCAATGATGCCGAATGGGAAGACTTAAGCCAGCACTTCACGCTTATGCCCGGCACACGGCAGATTATCCTCTGTGATGTCGCGTCGGTGCAGACTTCCTGCGGATTTGCTGTCCCCTACATGGATTATGTCGGTGAACGAGACGCACTGATTAAGTATGCCGAGACAAAAGGCGTGGACGGGATGCGTGATTACCGTGCTGAAAAGAATGTCGAGAGCATCGACGGACTACCAACACATTTAGGCGATGCACTTCAAACAGAAGCCTAACCCCACAAGGAGGGTAAGTCCTCAATCTGTGACCAACCCTCGCCTTTTTTCAAGCGTTCAGTCGTGATTTCAGTGAAATAGTCATTGAGTAAATCTTTGCGCTCTTGATACAAGGGTGGATTACAGTAACAATTTTCTTCCCATGTCGCCCAACCATCTTCTGTGATGCGCGCTTGATTCAAACACTGTTGCATCTCTCCGCCAGAGGGTTGAATCTCCATAATATCGCCACTGTCGAGCAATGCCCGAAGTGCCTCCAAATTATGCGGTCTTGCTTTCACGAGGAAATGTGCCATATCGTCCTCCTTCTGAATGACTTGACAACCCTATCCAAAACGATTAGCTTGAGGATAACAGAAAAGATTAAGGGAAACGATGACCTCAAAGCATTCGACCCATAAAAAGCAAGCGAATACAACGCCCACGCACAAAACTCAGCAACCGTCCACGAACAGTCAGTCACATATGGAGATGATTCAACGCGCGGTTGAAAATTTCAGCGCACAAACCTTAACACCCGATGTCGTGATGCAATTACAACATTTAGTTGGTAATCAATATGTCAGTCTGATGCTCAAAAATAAAGAGGAGTCCACCTATTCAAATAATTCTCTGATTCATCAATCAGCATCTGAATCCACTATCCAACGGGATGAAGAGAACGATGCTTATGCCGAGTATAAACGAGTCAAAGCCAAAATCAACCAGCTTGAAAAAATCCACAAAGAGAATGTGGGAGATAATGAAGAATATCAACGGCTTGTTGCACGACTAGATGAGTTGGATAAACAAGTCTCAGAGAATGCTCCAGTTACCCAGCTTCAACTAGAGAGAACACAACTCATCGGTGAGGTGGGTCGCAAGATGAATCGGGCATACAGTCGGTATATCTCAGCTTGTGAAGCCAAGAAGACCGAACTCAAAGAAGCCGCTAAACAGGATGCTTTATTTGCCAATGTTGTCATCAACATCTTTTTATCTTTTGCGCCTAGCTTTCTATCCGTTTTGGGTAAGAACATCACGAACAAACTGTTATCGAAATCCAGTGAGGCATTGATACGTACCGGAATGTATCTCAAAAAGAACGCAGATGGTGTAAAAGCTGTTGTTGAAAGCGGGGTTGGTGCGGCATCTGAAGTCGTGTGGGATAACATGGATGACAATTTTAGAGATTCGGACAGTGAGAGTTTTGTTGATGCCTTAAAAGCCGGGTTTGCTGTCTATATCGAAGGGGCAGATGCATCCCTGCGCGGAAAAACCATTGAGCAATTAGTGATTCTTAATGAACGCTGGGAAGTTGAGTTTACGAGCGAAGCGCATTATAAACAAGAAATTGACGAGAAAGTGAAGAAGTTCCAGTCAGAAGTTGCACCGATTGGTCGAGGCTGGTCCACGAAAGAACGTTTACCAGAAGGGGGCACACGCGAAAAGTCCACACTGCTACACGTCTATCAAATTCAGGGACCTAACACGAAACGGTATGCACTGGTTGAGCGAACCACCAGAGAACAGGGTTCAGTTCCGCTGTTCCCCGAAGCCTATGAGAAAGAACGCTTAGAGACGGACGAATATAAGTTCATCAAGTGGATTTCGCCTGAGATGCAAGAAATCGCTATTCGGAAAGCCAAAGTGCGAAACAAGGAAGAATTTGGCAAGGAAGTTATTCATGTACTTGATCATAAACAGGTCGTGTCCATGCCCTTGCTCTACCTTGTAACCGACATGCTTAACTTTTCGCAGAGTACCGCGCAAGCGAAATAAAATCCCTCTCCAAACGAAGAGGGATTCTTGTTGTTCAGCTGTTGGTGACTTATCGGGGCCATTCGTAGCGGACAGTATAACTAACGACAACCTCTTCCCCTGCTGGCACATTTACGCGGTATTCAATTGTCGCCGCGTCCAATTGCTCGAAAGCGTGGGAACTATTGAGAATCTGCCAATTGCTCCAACGGAAGAGGTGTTCTGGAATCCGAACTTCCACGCTTTCCGTGTCTTTACGATTGCGGATACGGATTTCAAAAGACTCTTCAATAATACGCCCAGTGACAAGTTCATAGCTGGTTTGGGTACGTTCACCGACCAAATCGAAGGCATTCCCCAAGTAGATTTCGACATCTTCGCCTTGTGGTGTGTGGTCGATGAAGTTCTCGCCAATCAATAACGCCGCGCCATCTACATCTGCTTGATAGACGCGAATCCGTCCAGCTGGCAAGTCTGCCCCTAAACCACCATCATCGTCTGTGGTGAATTCAAGCCATGTCTGCACATCCGACACCCCCGAACTCCAATAGGAACGGTCGGCGATGATGTCATAGTAACCACCAAAGAAGGGACTGCCATCATAGACGAAGAAGCGATTGGCAGGGACTCCTGCTCCTGTGACGAATTCGATCTGCTTGGTTTCGTTGTTGTTCAAGGTCACACGGCGGGGTATCTCGTAGAGTTGATATTCAAAGAACTCACGTTGAGCGACCTCTTCTTCGGCAAGAAATGCACCGTCATAATCGGCTGGAATCGCTTGATTACGTAAGATATTGGGATCGGCAACTCGGTTCACATCACCAGCGACCAATTTCAGGAGGGCATTCTCGAAGGTTGTCCCGCTATTATTGTTAATCGTCACCCAGCCATTCAAATCAAGTGAAGCATTATCTGTCCCCAATAGGACGTTGTAATCCGCATTCCATGACATCCCACCGGTGAGATAGGTCAGTTCGACTTGTTGACTACCCGCTTGCGAACTGCTAATCAGCCATTGCAAGGTTGGGCGTGTGATTAAGCCTTCGGGGAGTGCTGGAAAGCTAATGTTGCGGGCATTGCCTAATTGGATGACGACGACTTGTCCCGTGTCCGTTTGTAGGATGATTTCACCCCCACGTCCACTAAGGAGTTGTCCAGCGAAGGTCGTGCCATCATTCGTGATAACTTCGATACGTTCATCCACATAGCGATTGAGCAAGGCGGAGCTGTTTACAAGGTCATATTGATAATTCTGTTCAAGGATAAATGTGCCGAGTGAATTTGTGAGGGATTGGAAATTCACGCTCGTCTGGTCGATATTCGCCGCGACATCAGTGAAGTTAATCTGATTCAGTCCTTCGGCGAAGACCATCGTGCGGGTGTCTTTAACGAGGGCTGTGCCTTCATTATATATCGTGACAGCAACACCATCCGCTTGTTCGGGCGTGTCTTGTGCCATGACAACCGACACAAGGACGAGTTGAATGATTAAAACGAGGAACGCAAGTTGTTTTCGCATGGGTAGGTTTCCTTTGTTATGTTATGCGGTTTTATGGATTGGCGTGTTACCGATTATGAAACACTAAAATTGCCTTGATAATTATTGATTTGGAGTGAGTAATCCCCTGAATCGAGCTGGTCATCCACCGTGATGGTTTCCTTGTAAGGGGTCATCATCATGGGGCAACCCACATCCATTGGAATTTCCCGATAGATTTCAACGCTCAGATTATTGGCATTGCGATTTTGTGTGATTTTCACAGGATAGTCACAACCATCGGGATGATTGCCACTCACTTGCATACGGACGGTGCCACCTGCTTGTACATCCACATTCACACTGTCGATTAGGGTACTCACTTGTCGCGTTTCACTCATCAGATAAGCCTCCTTCGCCTATAGACGTTTGATAATGGGTATTTGTTCCATGCGAAAACAGTTGCGTGTCTATTATACGTTGGACAGCCGAGGATGTTGCGACCATTGGTCTATGCTGGAAACGGAAGTATAGATTGCTAATTCCGTATCGTATCTTCTTGCCTAGCTCGGAAATCACCTGTGATAGTGACTGTCTCACCGTTGGGGTTTTCGGCAGTGAGTGCATAGTCGCCCAGAATGATGTTATCCCCAAAATCGAGGGTAAGTGTCCCAATCGGATTGGCGCGGAAACTGCGTGACTCGTCTGGAGACAGCAAATAGAGCAAACCTGCCGTGACGATGCCTTCTTGGGCGACTTCGTCACCTATGGGGTTGCTGATGGGGTATTCGCCCGCTGGTAATTCGCCCGAATAAGCAATCCGAATGATATAATCCCAATCTTCGCTACGGATGTCGATGAGGCGATGCGTAAACGGAACATCCGCCATTTCGATGAAGGATGACATGGCATTTCCTGTGACGAAACTGACTGCACCATCGACCTGAATCAAATCACCTTCGCCAATGATGCCATCTTCGCCTCCAGTGTTGCCGGAATCGCTACCTGTGTCACAAGCACTGAGAAGCAAAAGGAATAAAGCAAATAAGAACCTGCGTTTCATGCTGAACTTGCTCCCAAGAGGAAACCCAATCTTGCACCCAGTATAACAGTATAACGCTTTAACTTACCCTTGATGTCATGAATTCGTATCAAATTCGGTGGAGAGTGGTCGGTTAATGGAAAGCATTGCATAATCATCCTATGGTTCATTTACGCTCAGTTTCCCTCAAATCTGCATCCTTATTATCGGATAATTTTCCCTTCAACCTGTCGATTATCCAAAATTTAGAGACACTGGATTTTCCCTCATCAGCCACCTTTTTTGTTGGCGAAAATGGCTCAGGGAAATCAACTATCTTAGAAGCCATTGCTTGCGCCACCAAATTACCAACCGTGGGCAGTATTGCAGTCTATGAAGACCCAACGCTTAAAGCCATTTGTCAACTTAGCCAGCAACTCAAGTGGGCGTGGAATAAAAAGACGCATCGCGGGTTTTTCATGCGCTCAGAGGATTTCTTTGGCTTTGTCAAACGTATTGACCGTATGAAAGCCGAATTGCACCAAGCTCTTGAGCAAATCGACATCGAGTATGAAGGTCGTCCCTTAAAGGCGAAACAACTGGCGAAGAGTCCCATCTATCGAGAGTTACGTGCCTTAGACGAATCCTATGACAAGGGTTTGGATGTGCAATCGCATGGCGAGAGCTACTTTAAGCTCTTTCAATCCCGCTTTGTCCCGAATGGCTTATATCTCTTGGATGAGCCAGAAGCTCCCTTGTCTCCCTCACGACAATTGGCATTCATGTCCATGCTCCACGAGATGCTTCAGCAGGGCGCGCAGTTCATTATCGCCACGCACTCGCCCATTCTGCTGGCATTCCCGGATGCGACGATTTACAACTTCGATAGCGGGACTATACAATCGACTGACTTTGACGACCTCGAACACGTCCGCCTCACCCGCGACTTTCTCGCGAATCCAAAAGTATTTCTAAAGCATTTGTTGGGTGAAACTGATTGACTATACAAGTTAAGTCAATCTTCTTTAGACTTGTTATCATTATAATCGTACTAAACTGTTTAATAATACAGATTGAAAACGTCGTACATTAAGGAATTGTGTATGCAAGCCGGAGATATTATTTCTTATCGAGAAATGTGTAATCAGGAAAATGTAGAGGTGCTTCAGCGTGGTATGAACTATAGATTACATCCACAGTATAGTCTTCTTCTGATGAGTACACGATCAAATGCGCCTTACGACGATGAAATTTTAGATGACGGTGCGATTCTTATTTATGAGGGGCATGACCAGCCTCGCATGGAGGGTGTTGATCCAAAAAAGGTTGATCAACCTATGTTTTCAAAGTCAGGTAAACTGACTCAAAACGGATTATTTTATGAAGCTGCACAAGCATATCAATTAGGCGAAAGTCCGCCAGAAATAGTACGGGTGTATGAGAAAATTAAATCAGGAATATGGGTCTATAATGGTGAATTTGATTTAGTTGAGGCATGGTTAGAAAAATCTGCGCGCGATATCTTCAAATTCAGATTAAAATTACGTTCAGAAAATTCGTCAGGTAGTTCTAATTCTTATATAACTTCAAAGCTTGATCATACCAGAGTGATTCCCAGTTCCGTCAAATTAGAGGTTTGGCAACGTGATAAAGGTCAATGTGTAGTTTGTGGCAGTGATACCAACTTACATTTTGATCACATAATTCCTTACTCTAAAGGCGGAACCTCTTTGAATGCAAAGAATATTCAAATTCTGTGTTTGCCTTGTAATCTTGCAAAAAGTGACAATATTGAATAACCGTATCTTTTCGTCACATTTTATCTACTGTTTCTTAGAGTAAGAAATGTACCTCCTGAATATCATCCGAATGGCAGGCTACAAGGCAGATGTGTCATTGAAGAGTCATCAGCTACGGGGAATAGCCCATTTGCTCGGAGAGATGGACTTGTGGCATCCCGTACGAGATGAAGGCATGGTGCGTATCTTATCGAACGCCTCCGTCCGCAAAGGACAAGCCTACACCACGAAGCAATTCTACCAAATGTGTCAACCTTGTAATGAGTTCTATCAACACCTAAGCGCGTTGGTGGAGAAGCGATTTTTCATGCGGGGATACAATCTGGTGTGTCCCCATTGTGCGATGAATCTGTGGTATCGTGTATCGGATGTCTCGGGAGTCACGACCTGTCAGGGATGTTATCGCACCTTTCCTCTCTATTTAGATGCCGAATTTGCCTACCAGCCGAATCCGCTTGTGATTGAAGGCTTGAAGAATGGCGCACTCACGATTTTGTTAACTTTGTTCTGGTTACATCAGAATCATGAGCAGGTGGTTGAATGGGAGACAAACGTTGACATCAACAAGTCAGGACAGCAGACGGATATCGACCTCTTCGTGAATGTCGATGGTAAGCTGATGTTGTGGGAGTGTAAAGACAATTTCAAGACAGATAATGCCAGTCGAGCAAAACGCATCGCACAACTGAAACAACAACAAACCATAGCGGAGTCCCTTCACGCCGAGTTTGGATTCGCTAGCCTCGCAGAAGAGGATTCAATAGAAAAGATACTGAAAACAGTGTCAGAGCCGATAAAACTATTGAAGCGCGATGATTTATTAATGCTTTGACCCATTTTTTCATCGAATTATTACTACTCCCCTTAATTATGAGTGACCAACACAAGTGTAGTATTAATTCCTTGACTACTGAGATGGCTGTCCTTAATACTGATAGTTACAGCGAAATGGATTTCGTACAACTAGATGTGAAGCAGGTGCAGGGATGACTCAAGGTCAGGGGAGTTCCACAAACGCTGAGGTGTCAGCTATGGGGATCGAACAGCAAGTAACCACAGCCCGACAACCATCGTCAAGATTGAATAGCAAGCAAGAGCGTCAATTAAAGTCGCCTATCGTCCAAACAACGATGAATGCGATTTTTGATTACGTTTGGGTGCTATCGTCTAGCGGGCAAGTCATGGATTTGAATGACAAAGCGCTCTTCGCGGGTGGTGTCGCCAGCAAACATATCGAAGGGCAACATCTCACTGAAACCCCTTACTGGTCGTATTCTGCAAGTAGACAACATGAGCTTGCCGAAGCACTCCAACAAGCACGCTGGGGTGAAAAGTTACACTATAGAACGAAGATGCGAGTAAAATCCAAACGCTTTGCCATCGTGGATGTATTTATCTCACCCATTAAAGATGAATATGGCGCAGTGACCCAAGTGGTCGTCTCAGCAATTGACAAAACGCCTCGTGACTCGCAGGCACATGAAATTTTCCAACTTACCGAGCGTCATTTTCGCCAAATTGTGCAACATCTCCCCCAATCTGCTGTCTTGGTGTTTAACAATGAGATGCGCTTCCAAATGGCAGAAGGGCGTGAACTGGCGAGTCTGGGTTATTTGCATGGGCAAATGATTGGGCGTACCTTAGTCGAGGTCTTGCCTACAGCCGAGTTTGAAGCCACCGAGACGGATTATCGGCGTGCGCTGAATGGAGAAACCTTTAGCCGAGAACGCAAGACAAAAACTGGCGCATTTGAACTACATTATGCTCCTATTCATAATGATGAGGGCGAGGTTATTGGTGGAATTTGCATCGCAGATAATGTGACAGAGCGACAAGATGCAGAACGCTACCGTTTTGATGCTCTGGAAAGCAAAGACCGCATGAAAATCTTGCGGAAGCT
Source organism: Anaerolineae bacterium (assembly GCA_028284565.1). The sequence goes on from JANQRM010000401.1 coordinate 19,366, forward strand.
CACGCAGATGACCGCCGATGATTTCAAAACGCCGCTGTCGATTATGAATGCCAGCTTGTATCTCTTAGAACGCTTCCAAGATGACCCAGAAAAGTCAGCCGAGCAAATTGATCGCTTGCATAGCCAAGTGGATTATCTGACACGTCTGTATGCGTCGGTACTGACCTTAGTCGAACTCGATACGATACCTTATTTGGCGCAGGAACGTTTCCAAGCCTCTAGTTTAATTCAACATCTGACAACCGAATTGCAAAAGAAAATCCAAGAGAAATCCTTGACTATTGAGGTTGACCTCGCGCAAGACATACCAACAATCATTGGGGATTATGGCTATTTGATTGTGGCACTGCGCCACTTGATGGCCAATGCCATTGATTACACACCCGATGGTGGCTCAATTCGCTTACGAGTAGATGCAACCTATGAGGGTGAAATTGCGATTGCTGTGGATGACAATGGACGGGGTATCTCTGAAGCTGTCTTACCTTTCATTTTTACCCCCTATTATCGTGCCGAGGGGGAGAATCAAGAACGGGGGCATGGCTTGGGTTTGTCCATCGTCCAGAAGATTGTGGAGCGTCATGGCGGGCAGGTATTCGTGGATAGCGAATTGGGGGAAGGCAGTACCTTTACTATGACCTTGCCGATACGTGCAGTTGATTAAAAGAGAGAGAGACAATCTCTTAACAAGACGATGTTCACATGGGCATCGTTTTTTGATTCGTGAGATTAGGATAGACTTGGAGAACGCGCGGGCATATCCGTTAAAATCGTTTCGTTTTCGTCAGCATCCTCTTCACTTTCTTCCATTGCAACCACCGTTGCTTTGAGGCGTTGGAACACTTCTAACACAATCCAAATCATGCCCGTCGTATACATCGCCAAGAGCCACAAGCCAGCACCCACTGCCATGCCGACTGCTGCCGTTGCCCAAATGCCTGCCGCTGTGGTTAAGTCATGTGTTTCCCGTTTGCGTTGGATAATCAAGCCGGCACCCAAGAAGCCAATGCCCGTTACAACATTGGAGGCAACACGCGAGGGATCGGAGTCGGGGAAGGCATGTAGAGATAAGATAGTAAACAGACACGCCCCAACACCCGTCAGCATGTGCGTCCGTAGACCAGCCGACTTACCGTAGCGTTCCCGATTGATGCCAATTAACATACTGAGGAACATGGTTATGGTGATGTGTATGATGAAAATGATTTGTTGTTCGAGGGTTACCGGGAAAATCATAGCCTTACCCAACGATATTTTTAAAGATATGTTAAAAATTTAACATTTTCTTAAAATAAGGGATTTTGGCGGGATTGTCAAGTTGTCTCAAAGCCGTTGGTGATGCCTTCTTTATCAAGTTCTTTGTAAATTCGTGATACGATTTGAGAAGTCAGTTGTCTATTTTGATGAAATTGAGTTGCGATTTGAGTGAGTTATACGCAGGGGTTCGATTTCTGGGCTAGATGTTTCGCTGTCGATTGCGGAGATCGCACAATCAGCAATTGAGACGATCAAAGCAGAGCAATAGTTAGGCATTTAATGCAGATCATCAGGACTAAAGTCACTTTACGGAAGGTTAAACAACTGTCAAATAAATAGACATCCCCTATAAAATTGTATATGATAGAAATAAGGGTGGATCATAACTTCTACCTATTGATGAATATTATGGGGTCAATGCAGGACACATGAATTACCAATAACCCGCTTGTGTTGTAATGGGGTGTGGGTGGTTTTAGCAATTCAGTAGACCTCACGCCCTACCATTGCGTGCTTGGCTGCAAACGACCTCAGTGAACTAATACACGAATCCGAATAGGATGGAATGACAGGTAACCAAGCATGGACAAATTGCTGGTAGAGAGTTTTCCCGACGGAGTCATCGTGCTGGATGAGAATCAGTGTGTCCAGATGATGAATCGTCCGATGCTGGATTTATTGGGGGTGTCCCTGAAGGAAAGTCAAAATCAGCCCTTGAGTCAAGTGATTCCAGATATTCCTTATCAATCCTTAGCCGGCAAGAGTAAAGAGACCCATGAAGCCGAAGTTGAAATAGGTGAGCAGATCTTTTGGTTAAGGGATGTCCCTTATGACAAAAAAGGTCGCTTACTTATCTTCCAAAATGTCACCCAGCAAGTACTGCAAGCGCGTCGCTTACAAGTTGAACAAGCTCGATATGCAACCCTCTTTGAGAAAACGAATGATGCGATATTGATTTATGGGACTGACCGTATCGTACAAATGGCGAATCCTCGCGCAGCAGAGATGCTTGGGTATTCACTCGATGAACTCATCGGCATGTCGAAGGACACATTTGCCGAAGCGCAAAATGTTGATGCCTCGCTCGTTCATAAGACCAAATTAGTCAAAGGCAAAGATGTCCCGACCTTCGAGCAGACTTATATCCGCAAAGATGGCTCCAAGATTCCCGTTGAGATTAGCATGGTCTTGGTTCAAGACGATCAAGGGGAGGCATCGTATTTCCAGAACATCGTCCGTGACATCAGCGAGCGCAAAGAAGTCGAAATTGAGCTGAATGAACGGGTCGAGCAACTCAACATACTGCGACAGGTGGATGAAGAAGTTAGCAGTACACTTCATGTGTCCACCGTATCGAGCATTGCACTGGATGCCGCCTTGCGGTTGAGTTATGCCACAGCAGGTTTTATTGCGCTTAAAGAAGACGAGGGCTTACGGGTTGTCCAAGCCTTCGGGAATTACAAACGAGTACAATATGGCGAAATACTCGATACCTCGTCAGGTATCTTGCATCGTGCAGTAGTCAACCAACGTCCAGAATTGATTTTGGATGTCAGCACCGATCCCGATTATGTGCCAGATTTGCCAGATACGGTTGCATTGATGGCAGTGCCACTCATTTCGCGGGATACGGTGATTGGGATCATGAACTTGGAGACGAAAAAGACGGAGCATTTTGACAATGATTCCTTCAACTTTGTCCAGATTCTCTCCAATCGGATCGCCCTCGCACTCGACAACGCCACACTCCATAATGATGTCAAAAATCAATTGGAAGAATTGCAACAACTTTATCAACAGGTGAGCCAACTCGAACAACTCAAGACCGATATGATTCGCATCGCCTCGCATGACTTACGCAATCCGGTGCATGTGATGCGTGGGTACTTAGAGATGTTGCGGATAGACGAGGATGAAAAACTCGCGCCCTATCGTGATTATCTGGCAAATATGCGTTATGCTGTCAAACGTATGGACAAAATGCTCCGCGATATTTTGTCCCTAGAGCGTATTGAACAGATGGCACAGCAAAATGATGGTGAAGGCGAGACCTTTGACTTCGTGGAACAGGTCGAAGTTGCCTTCCAAGAATATGAAACCCAAGCTATCTATCGCAAGCAGACCTTTATTTTAGAAACGAATAATTTATCTAACGTGAGAGCGATGGGCGATGTTGCTCAGATATACGAAGCGATGACCAATCTCATCAGCAATGCCCTCAAATACACGCCCGAAGGTGGGAGAGTGACGATTAAGCTCTCAGTGGATGAGAACCAACTCGCTTTTGAAGTCGAAGACACCGGCTTTGGTATCCCTATCGAAATGCAAGCGCGTCTCTTCCAGCCCTTCTTTCGTGCCAAGACCAAAGAAACCCGCGATATCGAAGGCACGGGCTTGGGCTTGCACCTTGTCCAGAATATTATCGAGCGACACAGTGGTAAGATGATCTTCCGCAGTACCTATGGCAAGGGTAGCACCTTTGGTTTCCATCTGCCCATTATTGGGGAAGCGGTCTATAAGACGGGCGAAAAGAAGCGCGCATGAGTGACGACCAGCCCAATCTCGACCTCATTAACATGGTGCAAAACGCACGTATGATGCACGATGCCACCGCCAAACCCTCCGAACTCGCCGCCGTCTACTGGATTGAAGCCAAACGTCAACAGGGCGACTACCCCGACCCCACACCCCGCAGTGGAGAATGGCGTATATCATTAACAGCCGACGAAGCGGATACCTTGTGGGAAATTGTCAAACAAGCGACCATCGATGGCAAGCTGGGCTACAAATCCAAAATCTCGACCAAGCCGGGACCCGGACAAGGCAATCTCGATGACCGCATGATTTGCGTCCGCACGTATGATGCTGACGATGCCGACGATGTAAATCGCATCAAAGCCGAATTAGAAACCCTCAACCTCGCCCCATCACTTGTCTACGTCCGCGACACAGACCGTTAAGACCTAAACACGCATCATTTCATCTATGCTACAATCGCTATAAGGAAACAATCAGGTGATATGTTATGGTTGCAATGCCACAAGAGCCGACG
>JANQRM010000219.1 GCA_028284565.1 Anaerolineae bacterium
ATGGCTACAGCAAAGACACAGCAGACCGTCTACGGAATGAATCCTTTGACCGTCAAGCATTAGGGTCTCGTGGCTTGCCCTATGAGCAATTGGATCAATTAACCGTTGAATTGTTATTGGGTGTACGATAAATCGGATTTTAGATTATGGCATCTCTATTAGGTTTAGATATTAGTACAACGGGTGCAAAAGCCATCATCATTGATAACGATGGCAAGGTCATTGCATCACATACCACTGCACAGCCGATTAGCACGCCTCAGCCTTTATGGAGTGAACAAAATCCGTCGGATTGGTGGGATGGAATCGCAGGATCAATACGTTCTGCCTTGCAAGAAGCCAATTTAACTGGCGAATATATTCAAGGCATTGGTCTCACCGGGCAGATGCACGGCTTGGTGTTATTGGATGCGAATGGTGAGGTGTTAAGACCTTCCATATTGTGGAATGACCAACGTACCCAAGCGCAATGTGATTGGATGACCGATAAAGTCGGCTTTGAGCGATTAATTCAATTGACAGGCAACCGCGCCTTAACTGGATTCACTGCACCCAAAATCTTGTGGGTACGGGAACATGAACCGGATGTCTATGCCAACGTCGCGCATATCCTCCTCCCAAAAGATTATATCCGCTACAAGCTGACAGGTGAATATGCCACTGACCTTGCAGGTGCGGCTGGCACATCCCTACTCAATGTCGAAAAACGTGAATGGTCAAAAGAGGTACTGGATGCGCTCGATATTCCAACAGATTGGCTACCGAAAACACATGAAGGTACGGAGATCAGCGGAACGATTAGCCAAGCAGCTGCAGAGGCAACCGGACTTAAAGCTGGTACACCCGTTGTTGGTGGTGGTGGTGACCAAGCGGCTGGGGCTGTCGGAGTCGGAGCCGTTGAACCCGGTGTCATTGCCTTGTCAATTGGGACATCCGGTGTGGTGTTTGCCTCATTGGATAGCTATGCCTATGAGCCACAGGGACGACTTCATGCCTTTTGTCATGCCGTACCGAATCGCTGGCATTTCATGGGTGTGATGCTCTCGGCGGCTGGTAGTTTGCAGTGGTATCGAGATACGTTGGCATCGGATATAGAGTTTGATGCGTTGCTGGCTCCGGCTGGTGATGTTTCCGTTGGAAGTGATGGCTTGGTCTTTTTGCCTTATCTCACCGGAGAACGAACACCTCATCCCGACCCCTTAGCACGAGGCGCATTCGTTGGCTTGACGGTACGCCATACACAAGCGCATATGACCCGTGCCGTCTTAGAAGGCGTATCATTTGGACTGAAGGATTCATTCACCTTGATTGCGGAAGCGGGTTTACCGGATGAGATTGAAGTGCGTGTCGCAGGAGGTGGTGCGAAGAGTCCCATCTGGCGACAGATTTTGGCTGATGTGCTGGATGCCAAGCTGGTCAGCGTCAGTACAACGGAAGGGGGTGCATACGGCGCAGCAATTTTGGCAAGTGTCGGTGTCGGTGTCTATTCGGATGTCGAGTCGGCTTGTCGGGCGATGATTACAACCAGTGATGCGACTGAGCCGAGTGACAATCGTCATGCTTATCAAGAGAAGTATCAGACCTATCGGCAAGTGTACCCTGCACTTAAAGACATTTTCCAACAATTGCATTAGCGATGTTAAAGATTGGGATTGATGCGCGCCTGCCCTATTATCGAGTGGGTGGGATAAGTACCTATGTCCGCCAAGTGGTGACTGCACTCAGTCAGATTGATGATACAAATCAATATCATATTCTTCACCATCACAAGGCAGATGAAACGCTGAGTTCAAAATTCCGACGACAGAATTTATGGACACCCGCACACCATCGTATAGAGCGTTATGCGCTATCGGTTGAGTTACTACGGCATGGGCTAGATGTCTTTCATAGTCCAGACTTTATCCCACCGATTCGAGGGGCAAAACGACATATCATCACCGTGCATGACCTGACCTTCTTGCATTATCCACAATATCTGACTGACGACAGCCGACGCTACTACAATGACCAAATTGAGTGGGCAGTGGGACATGCTGACCATATCCTTGCTGTGAGTCAATCGGCTAAAGACGATTTAATAAAGATGTTGAATGTCCCCGAAAGCAAAATCACTGTGCAATTAAATGGTGTGGATAAACGCTTTCGCCCATTGGATACAACATCATTGAACGCTGTGAAGCAGAAGCTCAATCTACCCGATGAATTTATCTTGATGGTCGGGACACTCGAACCCCGTAAGAACATCTTGGGGTTATTGCGCGCCTATCAAGCCTTGCTCACATCCATGCCCGATGCACCGCCGATTGTCTTGGTTGGGCGTAAGGGTTGGTTGTTTGAT
>JANQRM010000402.1 GCA_028284565.1 Anaerolineae bacterium
AGCAATATCCCCACCCAATTTTTCCAGATGCTCCCCTACCTGATGGTGGTGGCGATGCTCGTACTCATTTCTTGGCGTAAAGAATGGAAGAAAGGCTAAGCTCATGGGACGATACGCAGTCCTCGTGATTGATATGATTCGAGATTTTACAGATATGGAGCATGGCAAAGTCCCCAATGAACCTGCCTCCAAAATGGTTCCGACGGTCGTGGATTTTGTTGAGCAAGCGCGCCAACGGGATGCGCTATTGATTTGGGTAATTGATTCCCACCGCCCCGGTAAGCCCGATTGGGAACTCGAAAACGTCCGCGACCATTGCCGTGCCGATACGATCGGAGTCGAACTCGCCCCACCCCTAGCACCTAAAGAAGAAGATTATGTCATTACTAAACGCCGTTACAGTGCCTTCATGGGAACAGACCTCGATTTAATCCTGCGCGATAATCATATTGATACCCTCTATCTTGCAGGCACAAAAACGAATGTCTGCATTCGCGCAACCGCACAAGATGGCTTCTCTCGAAACTATCGCGTGATTGTCCCACGTGAGTGTGTAGCGACGGACCGTCAGCATCTACACGAAGCAAACCTCGAAGACATTGACCGTTATCTTGGCTCTGTCGTCTCTGTCCAAGAAGCACTTGACTTAATGACATCCGCAAAGGAAACAGGGGCGTATGCTTGATATTCTCGCAACGGGTTATCCCAGTTTTGATTTTATCCTACCCGTTTCGCATTCTCCCAAAGTTGGCGAAACAGCCTTGATGGACGATATTCCTGATGATTCCACTGCCAGTTATGGTGGGTGCGGAGCAAATGTCGCCTTTGGTTTGACGAAACTCGGCTTCAAGTCCGGCGTTGCCATGATATTAGGGAGCGACTACTTAGGCAGTCTCTATCGCTCCTATCTCTCACGGCATGGCATTGATGGACGCGATGTGATTACAGTGGATAACGCCAAAACCTCGCGTAGCTATCTATTTCGAAATCCAGATGGCGAGTATCAAAATTTCTTTTTCCCCGGTGCGGCGGATGCGGGGCAAGCCCAACTCTATCTGACAAATCTACGTTCCATGCGCTATGGCTTGGTGACGGTTGCCCCCTATCATTACAATCAGCAATTTGTGGAGCAATTGACCAAAGCAAACGTCCCCATTATGTGGCAACTCAAGCCCGATATTTCGGCTTACCCAGTAGATGGAGTGAAACAGTTCGCGCAAGCAAGTGAAATCATCCTGATGAATCATATCGAAGCGGACTTTGTTAAACGGGCAATGGCACTGGATTCTCTCGAAGCCTTACTCAGTGATACAACGAAAATGGTGGTTGTGACGCAAGGGAGTGACGGAGCGACCCTCTATGCTCAAGAAGGTGAAATTAATGTTGATGCCGTTGTCACAACTGTTGAAGATACCACCGGAGCAGGCGATGGCTTTACAGCAGGATTTCTCGCTGGCTTCCTTAAAGATTATGATCCCAAAACTTGCCTACAGATGGGGGTCACCGTTGCCTCGTTTGTCCTAGAGCATGTGGGATGCCAGACCAATATGCCCGATTGGGGACGTATGCAAGCCCGATATGAAGAACACTTTGGAGCCTTATGACTTCCGCACTCTATCTCAAATGTAACCCCGATGATGTAGGAGATTTTGTCCTACTCAC
>JANQRM010000227.1 GCA_028284565.1 Anaerolineae bacterium
TTGTGTGGGAGGCGAAAGTCTCGACAGGATTGGGTGACATTCATTTCACCTGCCCAATTGAAGCCTTTGATCCCATCAAATTGGAATCATCCATTGGCAATATTTATGTCAGGACACCAACCGACATACCTGTTCGTATCACAGTTGAGAAACGCACCTTTTTCAATGTGGAAGCAGATAGCTCCGTCTATGGGCAGGACGACAATATCTACTTTACCCATCCCCATGCCCAGCCAGAGTCTGTGATTTATGTTCAGATTCGCGGGTCATTTGGCAACGTCTATTTAATGTAACCCAAACAAAACACCATGACATCTTCACTAGGTATTATCATCCGAGATGCTTTAGAGTCGGACATTCTGAACTGCTTACAAATCAATACAGTATATGAAGCCGACCACGCTTGGCAAATGAATATTCAACAGCTGAATAACGAGACGCGAATTACGTTTCGTCAAGAACGCTTACCCTATTCTATTAATTTTGAGCATCATGTTGACAAATCTCGATTGAAATTTTCTTTAGGCCAAGAACACTGCTATTTAGTGATTGAGGAAAAGTCGTCAAGAGATTTATTGGGTTATTTGACAATGCGTGCGGAAAACGTCTATCAAACGGCGTATATACAAGACATTGTGATTGAGGAAGATGCACGACGACATGGGCTTGGTATGCGTTTATTGCGTGCTGGGCAACGTTGGGCAATGCAACATGATGTTCATAAGCTCATAGCAGAAATCCAGATGAAGAATTACCCTGCCATTGAATTTATTAAACAAGCCGGCTTTACTTTTTGTGGTTATAATGATCGCTACTTCCCAAATCAAGAGATTGCAGTATTATTCGCGCAGTCTTTAGTTTAGTTGTATTGTAGTGCGTAGATAGGTCAGCTTCGTTTGGATGCTTTACTACCCTTACTCGAAAGCCTCAATGAAACTCTAACTTCCGCGATTGTTGTTGTAGCAATGTCCTTATTGCTTTACAATCTAACTCGTGATTTAAGCAATCGGGTCGCCAGAACATCGGGGGTAGTGCTAGCTTGTGTCACACTCGCCTATGTGATTGATGTTTTTATTTCACTCGAACCGGATATTGATGCCAATATTATTGCTTTGCGCTTTCAATGGATTGGCTTGGCATTTATTCCGGTTGCCATGCTCCACCTGTCTGATGCTCTACTCGACACTACGGGATTGCCTTCACGCGGGCGTAGGCGGCGCATCATTCGTATCCTGTATTTAATCGGTAGCGCGTTTCTTGTATTGGCAGTTTTTTCTGATGTGTTATTTCAACCAATTGAAACTCGTGGTCGTGTGAGCATTCAAGCCGGTATCATATTTCCGCTTTACCTCATCTATTTTATCATCACCATTTTTGTTGCATTTATTAATGTGGGGCGGGCGCGTCAACGCTGTTTAACTCCTAGCACCAAACGTCGCATGACCTATCTTCAGATGGCATTTCTGACTCCGGCTTTGGGGATTTTTCCGTATTCTGTTTTACTCAATCCGGGTGAGGAACAATCGTTTATCGCCTTGTTCCTTGTTAATCTAGCGAATGTTATCGTGATACTGATGCTTCTCTTTTTGTCCTATCCGCTGTCATTTTTTGGCTCGGATAAGCCAGACCGAGTCGTCAAAACGGAGTTACTTGACTTTATTCTACGAGGACCAACAACCGGTTTAATTATTTTAGTCGTCATCAATTTCACACGCCCAGCCACACAGATTCTTGGGTTATCTGGTGAAGTGTTTACTCCCTTCGCTGTTGTGGCAAGCGTCTTACTTTGGCAATGGGCGGTTGCACTTAGCCTTCCTCTGATTGAGAAGAATCTTATTTATCGAGATGAAGATAGCGAGCATATCAGTAAGTTCAAAGACTTGAGTTATCGTCTATTGGCGCGTGGTGACATTTTGCAACTGATGGAAGCAACCTTGGGTGAAGCCTGTGATTATCTTCGGGTGAATCGTGCTTTCGTTGCGACTATCAACAATGGACACTCAGAAATTGTGAGTTCTATTGGCGCGATTGATGTTGCATCAGACCCGTTACCGCGACAAGTTCAGAAATTTGACGATGAATCTGAAACCTTAGATCGTCCTATGCAAACATGGGAAGACTTTCAAATCATGCCTCTATATAGTGAACGTATTTCTGACGATGATGTCCCTGATCCAGTCATAGGAATTTTAGGATTTGAAGCATCGCCAGAAGCCTTTGATCTTGAGAGCGATGATACCCCCATGTTTTTTGACCTACTGAATCGCATTGAACAATCGTTGGATGATCTGGGATTGCGTGAAGAGGTCTTTAACGCATTAGAAGGACTGATCCCACAGATTCGTACCACACAAGGTCGGTCTGATGCTGGAGCCTATGTGACTCGCCGAGATAGCTCGAAACCCGTCACTGAAGCCCATCGCAGTGAATATTTCGAACATGTTCGTGGCGCATTGCGCCATTATTGGGGTGGTACGGATTTGATTCAGAGCCAATTGCTTGACCTTCATTTGGTGCAAGACCAATTAAAGTCTGAACAAGCAGATACACCAGTAAACGCCCTCCGCAATGTTTTGCGAGAAGCCATTGAAACATTGCGTCCTGAAGGTGAGCAACGCATGACCAGTCCTGAATGGACATTGTATAACATTCTTACACTTCGTTTTATCGAAAAACGCAAGGTTCGGGACGTTGCCCGTCGGATGAGCATGAGCGAGGCAGATTTGTATCGTAAACAACGCATTGCTATCCAAGCTGTTGCCGATACGATACTTGAAATGGAACGTTAACCCACTGGCACGGCTTGATTGATATTGCCCCGTTTGACAGTCTAACCCCTCAACCCTATAATTTTTACTTGAATCAGCGATATAAGTAATATAATTTTTTAAGTTTGAGGGGGAAGCTGGTATGGTTTATGATGATTCCACACAAGATGATGGGCCATTAGAAGAAAGCTATTGGTCAGCCTTATTACATGAGGGGGAGTACGCCAAGTCCGTTGGTAATGGTCACGCGAATCCTACTACAAGTCCAAGCTATTCTGGCGTATCCTCCCCAACGACCCCGCCTTCATCTACGTCAAATTTGGACAATGATTGGGATAAGATTCGTCAGATTCGGGATGAAGACGGTACATTAGAAGTCCTCATTGCTGGCTTCAATCGCGGTGGACTACTGATTGAGTGGGAATCATTACAGGGTTTTGTTCCTGCGAGCCAGTTGGTGGATTTTCCCAATACGCCAAATTCTGATAGTCGGTGGGACAGTCTTTCAGCTTATGTCGGAAAACATCTATACCTCAGAATTATTGAACTGGATAAGGGCCAAAATCGCTTTATTTTATCGGAACGCGCCGCACAGGTCGAAGCTGGTAAACGTGACGAGATACTAACGAATTTAAGTTCAGGTGACATTATTGGAGGCACTGTAACAAACCTTTGTGACTTTGGAGCATTTATCGACTTAGGAGGAATCGAAGGCTTGATCCACATCAGTGAATTAAGTTGGGGACGAGTTGGTCACCCTTCCGACATTTTATCTACCCATGAGACAATTGAAGTGTATGTTTTAGAGGTCGATGAGGAAGAATCACGAGTTGCGTTGAGCTTGAAGCGGTTACACGAAGACCCGTGGAAGAATGTCCAGCATCGGTATCGTGTGGGTGAAATTGTCAAAGGGCGCATTACGAATGTAGTCGATTTCGGCGCGTTTGCCTGTATCGAAGAGGGTCTCGAAGGTTTAATCCATTATTCTGAATTAGCAGAAGGTCACTTTTTGCATCCACGCAATGTTGTTGCTGAAAATGATATTGTTGAAGCAAAAATCTTAACGATTGATGGTCAGGCACGGCGTTTAGGACTGAGTTTGCGTCTGAATGATTAAGTGAGTCGAAATTTGCACCAAAATGCTCGGCTATATGGTCGAGCGTTTTATTTTTCTAACCTTTGAGACTGTATTATAATAAGTATCGAACCCATGTTTTAGTGGAAGATTGAGGACAAGAGACGTGGCACAACAATCAACCGCCCGAACAGCTACACAAACCAAATCAGCCAAAAGTAGCAAAAAGCAAGACAATACCATGAAACAACCCCTCATTGGGGTCGATGTCACCAATGAAGAAGTAGGTGACCTGCCAGAACACTCCTTTTGGGATGACTTGAAGGATATAGCTCCGCCTTGGCTGGATGAAATTGCTGGCATTATCTTGATGGTATTTGGCATATTGTCGTTCATTGCCTTGTTTTATCCAACGGATGCCATTGTCTCGATTGCGTGGGCGAATATATTAACGTCCCTGTTTGGCGATGGGAGTTTGATTATCTCTGGCGGACTCTTTGCTTTAGGTGTTTTATTATGGTTGCCGAAAGCTGGGATTGAAATCAAACCGCAGATTACGCAAATATTGGCGATCGAGATTATCTTTTTATGCATTTTGGCAATCTTTCATTTGCTGGTTAGTGATGCTGAATTGCGAGCAGTCGCACGAGCAGGGGAAGGTGGCGGACTGGTTGGCTGGGGGCTGAGCCTTCCTTTCTATTGGCTCTTGGGACGCACAATCTCCATCCTTTTGTTTGTTGTCATTATTATTGCTTGTGTTGCGGTTGTGCTGGGGATTCGTCGGAATGACTTGAGCTTCCGCCTGCGGAATTTAAGCCAGCGATTTATGGTTCTCAGTCAACAAATGCTGAATACAGAGCCTGAAGTTGCATCGGGTGAGCACAAGGCTGAGGAATTAATCGCATTGTCCAATCGCAAGAATCCGTTGATGCGGATTCGCGTTGACCAAAAGAATTTACCCCCATCCTTGCGTCGTCGCATCAAGAAAGTAAGTGATGATCGGAAGAAACGCCGAGACACATCACTTCTCGATGATTCAAGTGACCTTGCCAGCCATCCCCTCTTCGGTGGAGAACGAGATGTGTTGGTTGCTGATTTTAATGTGATTGGTGAGAAGACAGGAAAGAAAGATAAGCAAGGCTTCCCGCTTGTCGAGCGTCCTGATGGGCGGATTAAGCGATACTTTTCTGTTGAAGCCATGAAAGAAAGTACGAAAGTCGGGCGACGAAGCAAGATTCTGCCGGATTTATCCTTGATGCAAGATGTTGAATTGAAATTACCAACTGAAGACGAGATTAACCATAATGTGGTGTTGATTGAGAATACCTTGCTTGAGTTTGACATTGATATTGATGTGGTTGAGGTACAAGTGGGACCGACAGTAACACGTTATGCCGTGCAACCCTTCAAAATCAGTAAGGACGGAAAACAAGCCTTTGAACGTACCCGCTTGAGCAAAATTGCCTCGTATGCGAATGATTTGTCGCTTGCATTATCGGCAAAACGTTTGCGTTTGGAGACTCCTGTGCCGGGAACGAATTACATGGGGATTGAAGTCCCGAACAAAGAGCCCAGCACAGTGGCATTGCGGTCTGTCTTTGAGAGCAAAGTTTATTATGAACAAGCTCAAAAGAAAAAATCGCCTTTGTTTATCCCCATTGGGCGCGATGTGGCAGGGCAACCGATTGGTATCAATTTGGGCGAGATGCCTCACTTGTTAATTGCAGGGACAACGGGTTCGGGTAAGTCAGTGGCAATAGCGGCGATGGCAACTGCCCTTCTGCTGAATAATCATCCTGATGATGTGAAAATGGTGATGCTTGACCCCAAGATGGTCGAACTGAGTCGATTTAATCATCTGCCTCATTTGCTGGGTCCTGTGGAGACCGAGAATGAGCGTATCATCGGTGTGTTGAAATGGTGTACGCAGGAGATGGATCGACGCTATCGACTGTTAGAAGAGCATAGCGCACGGAATATCGACATCTTTAACTCTCGGCATGGCAGTCGCCGTAAAGGGAGTGACCATCTGCCCTATATCGTCATCTTCATTGATGAGATTGGTGATTTGATGATGAGTCAGCCTGAAGAGACAGAGCGTTATGTCACCCGTTTAGCACAAATGGCACGTGCTGTGGGTATGCACCTTGTTGTGGCGACCCAACGTCCGAGTGTGGATGTTATCACCGGGTTAATTAAGGCGAACTTCCCCTCTCGTATTGCCTTCTCAGTTGCATCAGGCGTAGATTCGCGCGTGATTTTGGATACGGTAGGTGCAGAGACGCTACTCGGAAAAGGCGATATGCTCTATCTCGCACCAGATGCCGCCGGACCCCGACGTATACAGGGATGCTTCGTCTCGGATGAAGAAGTGCGGGATATTGTGGAGCATTGGAAGACATGGCATCGCAAACAGATTGAAGCGGGCAAGTCGAAACGCATATTCAATGGTCCATGGGAACGGGGGTTGACAAGACGCGAATTTTTGGCAGAGACTGACCCCATGCTAGAAGATGCAATCGAGCTGGTGGTCGATACACAAGAGGCTTCGGCATCGGTTATCCAACGCACGTTTGAGATCGGGTATCCACGGGCGGCAAGGATTATGGATATGATGGAAGAGTTGGGCATTGTCGGTGAAGTCGTTGGCGGTGGACGCGCTCGTAAAGTTCTTATCCCGAAAGGTGGCGACCCCTTCAAGCAGATAATCGACAAGAAGCTGAAGCAGAAATATTAAATGTCTGAACAGGCAGAAAACACACAACAAATTAAAATAATAAATGAACAAGTCAAACATCTGGTTGAAACAGAATTTGGTGACCACAAATTTTGGATAAGAGGCGTCGTCACTGGCTATAATCTTTCTCCTTCTGGAATTTCTTACTTCAAACTCAAAGAAGGAAAAATATCGATCCCTTGTATTGTTTACAAATTCGATCAGAAGAACATCTCCTTCTCTGTTCAAAACGGACAAGAAATCGAAGTGTTCGGTCAAGTTAAAGTCTGGAAACCGGAGTGCGTTGTTCAATTTAAAGTTGAGAAAGCCGATTTAATATCCGAACCAAGAAAGCAGAAATTAAGCCTGATTACCCAGCAGTTAAGCAAAGAACCGCCTAAAAAAATTAAGCACGTCGCCTTAATCACTGGTCGAAATACTGCGGGAAAAGATGATGTGGATAAAATTTTCAAAAGACTGCTTGGTGATGACCCATCCATTGAGATCAAGCATTATGAAGCTCCAATGGAAGGTCGTCATTCAGCAAGCCAAGTAGTACACCATATCGAACAAATTAATCAAAATCGTGAAGCTGATATTATTGCAATTGTGCGTGGTGGAGGAAAATCTGAGTTCGAGACATTCGATGACCCATTAGTTGTCAATGCTATCGCACGTTCCAAAATTTACATTGTGACAGGTATTGGACATTCGATGAATGAAACAATTTCTGACAGCTATTCCGATTTTAGCGGAATTACTCCAACTGATGTTGCATATCATATTGCGAATTTATCTACCCCAAAAAAGTCACAAGTTCCGCGTTTGGTGTGGGGGATAATTCTCGTATTGTTCCTCGTGATACTGGCT
>JANQRM010000233.1 GCA_028284565.1 Anaerolineae bacterium
GCATCAGGTTTGTACGGCTTTTACGCTCCTACAGAATGGACACTCCACAACCCATATGGATTGCACAACGGTCACTATGCGCCCGTACACAGATGCTGAAATCGATGACTACATTGCCACAGGCGACCCTTTCGACAAAGCGGGAAGCTACGCCATTCAACATGAAGGCTTTCATCCAGTGGAGACAATTGATGGGAGCTATACGAATGTCATGGGTTTACCGATGGAAAAGCTCCATGATGCGTTGCAGGCGTTAGGTTGGCTATCCTGACCTGTGCAAAGTGCATAGACTTTATGAGAAAAACCCCATCTTAACTTTGCGATTGAGTCAACAAATGTTAAAATAAATTGTAAGAGCTTGACGCTTTTACGCGCGTCGGCTCTTTTTTTGTGGGCTATAACGGAGACATGACCCCATGCTCGTACAATCCACCCCTCGACTTGCCAGTGAAATGATTTCTGAAAGTAAACTCCAACGGCGTTTGGCTGAACTTGGACAACGCATCACCTTTGATTATGCCGATACACAGGAACTCATCTTAATCGGTGTGCTTAAAGGTAGTGTGGTTTTCCTTAGCGATTTGATGCGCCAGATTCATGTGCCACATACGATTGAATTTATCCAAGCATCAAGTTATGGCATAGGTGCGCGGGAAAGTTCGGGGAATGTGCAGATTAAGTTGGATGTCTCGACAGATATTGAAGGCAAGGATGTGCTGATTGTTGAGGATATTATCGACACAGGCTATACCTTGAAATGCCTGCGTGAGCATTTGTTGGCGCGTCGTCCGGCTTCACTAGAAATTTGTACTCTACTTGACAAACCCTCCCGTCGCGTGGTGGATGTCCCTGTGAAGTATGTGGGCTTCCCGATTCCGGATGAATTTGTCGTGGGTTATGGCATTGATGCGGACGAGATGTATCGCCATCTGCCCTATATTGCATCTGTTTCGGGATAACTGTTCACAAGCGAAAACCTGTTTCATATCCATCTGATTTTCCATTTAGACAGCATCTAACCCCCTAGATTCTGCGTAGTTTCCCTCTCAATCAAACCCATCAAACCTTTTCCCGACCCAGTTCCCAACTTTAGTTAGGTGACGGGCTGAATGTCTTTTCATACAGTGGTGGTATCGACCATCAACTGAAATGGAGAACGATGATGAACTTCGACCAGCGATACAATATACATGACACGTTTTTTCGAGGGCTTATGCTGATTGTAGCCATTGGAGGCATTCTGTTATTGAGCGTCATGGGAATATCGCAGGCGCAACTGAGTGACGAGCCAATTGTTTCATTCGATAGCGACCTAAGCCCCTTAAGCTCAACGGAGCATACCGCCCTTCGCTTGTGGCAGTTCCAACAAGCCCGCCAAGAAGCTAAGGGTGAAGTGAGTCCCTTAAACTCTACCGAACATACAGCACTCCGCCTATGGCAATTGCAACAGGCAACAGATGTTACGCTAAGTCCTCTAAGCTCAACGGAGCATACCGCCCTTCGTTTGTGGCAGTTGGAACAGGCACGACAAGCAACAGATCATAAGTTGAGTCCATTAACTCTGACCGAACATACCGCCCTTCGACTGTGGCAATTACAACAAGCTCGATGAGCAAGGGCTATTCACAATGAAGAATAGGGTGTTGAACTATATATTTCAATGGTTTGGGAGGAGTTACTGACTTCTCCCGAACTGTGTTGCCAAGTGCTGAATTGTCTCTTTCAGGGATAAGGTCTGCCCATGTTGCCATGCCTCTTGATAGGCTTCTTGCCCAATTTCTTGTTTCAATTGGTCCTTTAATTGCTGAAGAGCCTGCCAATGGTATGTCCACCCGACCAAATCCGGTGAGTAGGAATCCGCCAGTGCGAGGAGTTCAACTGCCTGATGATAGGATTGTTGATGAGCTAGAATCATAGCAGACGGGATGAGAATCTGAACACTTAACAACACAGGGCAATTGGTTGCAATCAAATAGTTGAGCAAACGTTGTGTATAGCGAATAGCTGAATCGTAGTCTCCAATGGCACAATAGGCAAAGGCAGAAGTCCAATTGGTGTTGGCATCGGCAAAGTCATGAACCGAAAACGATTGCGCTTCTGAAATCAAGTCTTTTGCAAGCAATAGGTCATCTTGAATACACGCAATGAGTGCTAATGTTGCAAGAGAAAAAGTCTTTGGTAAATCGTTATTAAAGTCAATAGCTAGTTGTACGCCTTCTTGTGCAAGTGCTATTGCTACTTCGAAGTCACCTTTTAAGAGTGAATAAATTGCTTGATTAGGCACTGTCAGCATCCGATAATAGCGATATTGTCGTAACCGTTGCATAACGACAATACACTCTTCCAGATGTTGCTTGGATTCCGAGATATTACCATCAAAAAAGAAGGATTTGATATGTAGATTTAAGAGGCTAATCGCCAGACCAATATCATCTCCAATCTGTTGTTGTAGATCGCTTGCTTCTCTTAAATTAACTTCCCCTATGTTTTGTCTATCGAGTTCTTGTGTATTAATCATTCCCATGAATAGCAGAGACCATGCGATATAGAAATTGTCTCCTAACTCACGATAGATGGTCAGGGCTTCGTCGTAGTAGGCTAATGACATCTCATTATTGCGGTAGCCACGAGTTGCAATCGCGCCCATGACAAATAGGTAAAACGCGGTCTCTGACCGATTGCCTGCTTGACGTGCTTCACTCAGACTCGTTTTCACGTGGGGCGATTTGTCCTCTGGGTCGCTGACTGAACTTGTGCCAAAACGTTCCAGCAACACCCGTGATGCGAAGATTCGATTTCCTAAATGCAGAAATTTGAGGGACAATTTGTCAAATGCCTCTACGAGTAAAGCATCCCCCTCAAGGAATCGGTAGTATAGCATACAGAACCATACTAAAGTTTCGAGCGCGTCTGCAATGGCTTCGTGGTTCTCCTGTTGGACTGCCCATTGCCAAGCAAGGCGTATATTCTCAAAATCGCTGTCAAAATCATTGAAAGCCTGTGATTGTCTGCGCCCTTTGAGGTCGGCTTCTCGCTCGGCTAGCATTTGGAGATAATATTGACTATGTGCTTGGTGAACGGCTACTATCTCTTGAGTTGTCTCAAGATGCCCTTCAATATATTGCCGTAGTAATTCATGAATCTCATAGCGTCCATCTGGGATGCGTGTGAGTAAGGCTTTGTTGACGAAGGTTTGCAGGTGACGCAAAGTCGCGCCCGTGACCGCATGTGCCGCCTCGCGGGTACAGCCGCCTCGAAAGACGGCAAACTTCATGAAGATTGTGCGTTCTTGGTCTG
>JANQRM010000330.1 GCA_028284565.1 Anaerolineae bacterium
CTCTTGCCAGAATTGTCGCAGTCAATTCAAGATTAGAGGGCGGTCTATTCTGAAACCATGCCGCTAACAAACCCCATCCAACCACAATTGCGAGGATTAAAAACACAAGAACTGCTCGAAAGGCAGGCGAAGTCTTGGAGATTTGATTTTTGGGTTTTGCATCACGTTTGCGCTTGGGTTTATCGGACATCGCGGGGATTTTCGCTAATGGACAAGGGACAACTTAACAGAAGGCGTATCATCTCAAAGCATACGCCTCTGTAGACTATTGAAATTGTAGATCAAAGTCCGAATTAATCCCGCGTCAAAATCCAGCCAAGAATCAAGCCGACGACGAAGGCAATCGCCAGCGAAACCCAGACGTTTTCTTGCACGACTTCTTTGGCATCTGCTTCGATTTGTTCAACGCTGTGCTTTTCCAGATAGTCGGCGGCATTTTCCAGCTTGCTGATGACATCTTTGGTGCGTTTCTGGGCTTCTTCATCCCAGTTACCGCCGGATTTATCGACCTCATCTTGAATTTTGGAGACAGCATCTTTTAATTGGTCTGCGACAGTCTGACGCACCTTATTGGCATTATCCGCTAAGTCTTGCAGATTATCTTTGATTTCTTTGGCACCATTGCTATCACTCATTTTCATTCCCCCGAATCTCACACGTTTGATACCTCTCTATTGTACACCGTTTTTCGATGGATACGGAAGGTCATGTATAATGATGTAGGATAATAATGTACTAATAAATCAAGGTGATTCAGATGGCAATTAGTAATTTGGATGTGTTAATCCAACAAGTCAAGACTTTATCTCCTACCGAACGTTTGCGCTTGATTGAGTATGTTGCGGTGACATTGCAATCCGACTTAGTCGATGAAGAAGATTGGCATTCCAAGTTGCAAGCAACTTACGGTATTTTAGCGGATGAACCAATTGAACGCCTCCCACAACCCCCATTAGAAGAACGCGACATGCTCGAATGAAGTATTTACTGGATACCAATACGTGCATCCGCTATATCAATGGACGTTCGCCTGAGGTAAGGAAAAGGCTTGATACTGTCTCATCGCGTGATGTAGTTGTTTGTTCGGTTGTCAAAGCTGAATTGTTTTACGGTGCTATGCGCTCGGTTAATCAACGTAAAACACTTGCAGCACAGGAGCAATTTCTCTCATTATTTCTCTCTTTGCCTTTTGATGATGCATCTGCCATGTATTATGGGCAAATTCGCGCTCAGTTAGCTGCACAGGGAACACCCATTGGTAGTAATAATTTGATGATAGCTGCTATTACATTAGCCTATCAACTAACTTTGGTGACTCATAATGTAAAAGAGTTTATTAGAGTGGAAAATTTAAAAATAGAAGATTGGGAATCAGGAATTTAACCGAATTCAACAAACCGCAAGAATGTACAAGACAGATTTCACCACGTTTGCTATTCTAAATAGCATGTCAGGACAATTTCAACTCACGACAAACGAATATGCTAAATTCTGGCGCGATGCGAGTTATCACAATCTCGAATTGCTACACGCCAACTTCATCACGCACACGTTTACCTATCATTACCACGAAGAATACGTTGTTGGTGTGGTCGAACGTAGTGCTTATGAATTCTATCATCGTGGTGCGATGCACACGATCCGCGAAGGTGAGATCGTGCTGATTAATCCCGGTGAGATTCATAGTGGGCATCCTTTGTCAGAATCCGGCTGGACATATCGCACGATGTATCCGCCTGTGACGCTCATGCGG